>DAOWGR010000049.1 GCA_030637365.1 Elusimicrobiota bacterium | reverse complement strand
TAATGGCGGAAATATCTTAATAACTTTTTTAAAAAAACGGGGGATAAATGAGAAAGAAAACTAAAAAAACAAAGGGGAAGGACAAGGATACCAAACTTGCCAAGGGGAAGAAGTTGACCGCGTCATCCTGTAATAAAACTCAGAAAATAATAGCGCTTACCATAAAGGGGGATCATTCAAGTTATTAAATTTTCGGAGGGAAATGAGATTTTGCAAAAAATCGCGCTGTATTTTAACCACTCATTTCTTGACAAACCCGACCCACTTAATGTAACCTGAAAATATTATGTTTATAATGATTGCTGAAGACGACGAAGCGCTCAGGCTCCTTCTTACCGAATTTGTTGAGGATATGGGGCATAGAGTTGAAAGCGCAGAAAACGGCATGGACCTGATTAAATTAACATTTAACGAGCGGCCCGACCTTATTCTGACCGACATTCACATGCCTAAGATGGAAGGTGATTCCATGATAGCCATGCTGGATATGTATCCCTCCCTTGCGGGAATACCCGTTATCGTGATTACCGGGATAACCGCCGATGAACTTGCTCGCATGGGCATCCCGAAAGAAATACCCGTACTTTCAAAACCGTTTGATTTAACCAAAATAACGGCCGAAATTGAGAAAGTCGCGGGAAAATAGGCAGTCTTTGAATCCGTCCGTTTTTAATTAAAATAAAACAAACCGTTTTCGATCAAAATCTTGAGGAAAAACACATGACAAAACAAAAAGCGTTCAAGGAAAGCTTGGCCCTTGCCGATAAGGCGGTTTTCGCGATGCTCGGCACTGTTGATAAAAAGGGCTGTCCAAATATCAGGGCGGTTTTAAAAATGGAGAACAAGGGGCTGAAAAAGATATGGTTTAGCACGAACACTTCGTCGGAAAAAGTCGCTGAAATAAGGAAAAACTCCAAAACTTGCGTTTATATTACAAACCTTGAAAAATGGTCGGGATTAACTCTTAAGGGCACGGCGCGCGTGCTTGGGGATATGAAATCCAGAAAAAAAGTATGGCGCGAGGGTTTTGAAAAATATTATCCGCTTGGAATTAATGATCCCGATTATTCGGTTATATGTTTTACCGCCGAAAAAGCGAAATATTATCACAATTTATCAAAAACGGTTTTTAATTTGTAATACGGCTCGGCTTTGATTAAAATTTTGGGAGGGGAAAACTTAAAAAAATCAGGCCTGATAAATCAAACATTTCAAATTCTCTTTTACTAAAGGGAAAAGAATTCTCCCGCGATTAAATAAAAAACAGCGGCGCCGATAAAAGCGCCGCTGTTTTAAAATACTTTAATGAAACTTTTCGTTTAGGGTAATTCCACAAACTTTGTCATTCCCAGCTTATACGCTTCACCTATGCTGAAAGGCAATGTTGTGTCATCGTCAAATACGACTTTTTTCAGCGTTTGAGCGTAGGAAAGGTTGGTGCCTGTCAAGTCTGCGCCTCTCACATTGGCCCCATACATGTCAGCGCCGGCAAAGTTGGCTCCGATCATACAGGCTCTTTTAAAACTCGCTCTGCCCATTTTGGTTTTACTTAAATCGGCGTCTGTCAAAACGGCTCCAATCAAGTGGGCTCCGGTTAAATCGGCTTTTCTCAGGTTTGCGTTTACCAAACGGGAAGCGCTCAGATTGGCCTGATACAAATAGGCGCCTGACAAATTAGCCCTATAAAGAATGGATTCTTTCAAGTTTGCTTCGCGCATATTCGCTTTGTGCAAATCGGCGTGAGATAAATCGGCGTATCTAAGGTCGGCTCCTTTTAATCTGGCGCCTCTTAAATTGGCTTCGCTCAAACCCTCTCCGCTCAAATCGGCTCCACGAAGGTCGGCGCATTCGCCCATTTTGGGATTGCTTACTAATTCATTAACACTGACCTTATTGTATCCTTTTTCACCCGCCGCGTTCTTGCAGATGCTGATGTCTCCGTCAGATTGTAAGTAATATCCTGTTGACTTTGAATCGCCGCTCGCGAATACCGAACCGCTTAAAGCCATTGCTACCGCAAATATCATTATTTTTTTCATTCTTCCTCCGTTAAAGTTTGAATCTTATTGTCTAAAGTGTAGCATTCGGGCGCATATCCCAGTAGAGTCCATAGTCCTTTGATTTGGCAAAAAAATACCCATATCAAAATAGGTCTTTTGTCCAAGAACCATTTTCCACCTCGTAGGTGGAAAATGGTTCTTGGAAAGTATTGACAAAAATGGAATAAAGGTGTATACTTGATAATGAAAACCATTATCATTAAGCGGGAAAGGAGAATAAGGCAATGCCGAGAGGAGACGGAACGGGGCCGCCGGGATGGCGAGGAAGATTTAGAGGCTGCGGCCATAGATTTACGATACCCAGACAGGCGATAATAGAAACTCTGGAGAAAACTTCCGCTCATCTTAGCGCCGAGGATATATATCTTAAGGTCCACACGCAATATCCAAATATCGGGCTTACCACCGTTTACAGGACATTGGAAGTGCTTGCCCAAATGAGGCTTATTTCAAAATTTGATTTTGGGGACGGCAGAGCGAGATATGAACTGACCAAAAATTCCAAGAAAGAACATCACCATCATTTGGTCTGCACCAATTGCAACAGGATAATAGACTATACGGATTTTATTGATGAGGAAGTTGAGCTTTTGAATAAAACCGAAAAGGCTCTTTCTAAAAAGTTTAATTTTGAAATTTCAAATCATCTTATTCAATTTTACGGGTTATGTGAGAAGTGTAAGAAAGGGGAGAGTGTTTAGGACAGAGGTTAGAGGAAATACAGATTAGAGTTGAGAGTTTGGAGAAGACGAAAGGGCAAGCCCTCCTACGCTAACAAGCTACGGAAGGACAAGTCGGAAGGACAAGCAGTTTGTTTTATCAACCTTAGCCTTAATCTTAATCTGCAGTTACGAGGAGGAAATATTATGCCTGGAAGAAATGGAACGGGACCGAACGGGGAAGGACCGATGACGGGAAGAAAAATGGGAAATTGCGGCGGCAATACAAAGGATGACGCGCAAAACACAAATCGCCGAGGTTTAGGCAGGGGCATGGGCGGGGGTAGAGGACAAGGCAGAGGCGCGGGCAGAGGACAAGGCGGCGGTAGAGGATAGAAAGAAGAAACCGAGCGTTGATTCTAATTTTGGAAAAAAATAAGAACAAGTAGGTTACAGGGTTTAGGGTAAAGGGTTAAAGAATAGAAAAAGGGAAAAATAAACACAGTTTGTTTTCTCAACCTTAATCTTAGTCTTGACCTGCAGTCAAATAGGAGGGAATATTATGCCGGGTGGAGATAGAACAGGACCGAATGGGGACGGAGCATTAACAGGAAAAGGATTGGGCGATTGCGGCGGTAATACGCAGGGTCCGATTAGAGGACGAGGCTTCGGCAGAGGTTTCGGCATGGGTATGGGCAGAGGACGCGGACGAGGACCGGGGCTTGGCAGAGGCATGGGCAGAGGTTTTGGCTTTGGCGCCAATGCCGGAAACTATAATAATAATACGCAGGAACTTAATTCTCAACAGGAAACCGATATACTCAAAGAAGAAATCAAAGCGATGCAAAATGACATTGATTCGGCGAAACAACGCTTAAGCGAATTGGAATCGGAGAAAAAATAAGCAAACAGCGTGGATATGATGATAAGTTAATATGTAAATATGGAAAATGATTGATAAAGCAACAGCTTTTTACATAGCATCATGATTGTGTGTCAATTTTTTCCGCAATTATAATGTTACTATGATGTTATTATAATGTTTATTCAAGGAGACTATAAAATATGAAAATAGCAATATCAACTGAGGGAGATTCGGTAGCTATGCATTTTGGAAGATGCCCGTCGTTTACAATTATTGACATTGAAAGCGGCAAGGTGGTAAGCAAATCCAGCTTGGATAATCCGGGGCATGAACCGGGCGCCATACCGAAGTTCTTAAATGATAATGGCGTAAATTGCATAGTATCGGGCGGAATGGGCATGAGAGCTCAAACTTTCTTTCAGGAATTCAATATACAAACTCTGCTTGGCGCGAGCGGAAAAATAGATGATGTGATTGAAGCGCTTTGCAAAGGAACGCTTGAAGGCGGCGAAAGCTCTTGCCAACCGGGAGCTGGAAAGGGATATGGTTTGGATAAAACCGAATGCGATAATCCCAATGACAAAAATTGTTAAATCAAGGAGACATTAAAATTATGAAACTATGTATAACCTCGCAAGGCGATAATTTGGAATCGCAAATAGACACAAGATTCGGACGATGCCAGTATTTTATTATCGCGGACAGCGAAACATTGGAATTTGAAGCGGTAAAGAACCCGAATATTGACGGCATGGGCGGAGTGGGAATTCAATCGGGACAGCTTATGAGCGAAAAAGAAGTGAAAGTGGTTTTAACGGGCAATGTCGGTCCGAACGCTTTTCAAACTTTGCAGGCGGCAAAAGTGGATATAATCACGGGAATATCCGGAACCGTTAAAGAAGTAATTGAGAAATATAAAACGGGGGAATTAAAACCGGTGGAAAAACCGAGCGTTGATTCTAATTTTGGAAAAAAGTAAGAACAGCGCGGCAGTGTGGCAGTAACGGAACAACAGCTAATACAGCGCGGCAGAGAATAGAAAAGGGGGGGAATAAACACAGTTTGTTTTCTCAACCTTAATCTTAGTCTTGACCTGCTGTTAATAGGAGAAATATTATGCCCGGAGGAGACGGAAAGGGTCCTTTTAGCCAAGGACAAGGCAGAGGCATGGGTAGAGGAGCGGGGGGCGGAGCGGGCGGATTTTGCGTTTGCCCGAATTGCGGCGAAAAAATAAACCATCAACAAGGTGTTCCTTGCAATTCATTGAATTGCCCAAAATGCCAAACAAAGATGGTAAGGAAATAAAGAGCAGAAAAGAGTTGAGAGTTAGGAGTTTTAGAGAAGAAGGATAACGCAGAACTGATGACTTGAGTCCACGCGAGACTCTTTGACTCCAAGACTCTTTGACTCCAAGACACTTTTACTAACTATGATTATTTCAATTGCAAGCGGAAAGGGCGGAACAGGCAAAACAACGGTCGCGACGAATTTGGCTTTCGCTATTGGAAAGGCCCATATTTTAGATTGTGATGTGGAAGAACCTAATTCCCATATATTCATAAAACCTGAAATCACTTCAAAATCGCCGGTTTATATTCCGGTGCCTGAAATTGATAAATCAAAATGCGACTTTTGCGGAAAATGCGCCGAGGTTTGCGCTTATAAAGCGATTGCCGTTTTAAAAACCGATGTTTTGGTTTTTAAGGAACTTTGCCACGGCTGCGGGGCTTGCGAATATTTCTGCCAAAAAAAAGCGATAAAGGAAGTGAACAGAACCATAGGCTATATTGAAACGGGGGAAAAAGGAGATTTGCTGTTTACTGGCGGAAAATTGAATATCGGCGAGGCCATGGCCGCGCCGCTTATAAAAGAAGTGAAAAATCGCGTAAAGCTGCAAATGACGAATATTATAGACGCGCCGCCGGGAACTTCCTGTTCAATGATTGAAGCTGTAACCGCCAGCGATTTTTGCGTTCTTGTCACGGAGCCAACCCCTTTTGGGCTCAATGATATGATTTTATCCGTTGAGGTTTTGCGCAAACTTCATATTCCTTTCGGCGTTATTATTAATCGCTCGGATTTGGGGGATGATAAAACAGTCACATACTGCGAGAAAGAAAATATTCCCATAATAATGAAAATACCTTTTGATAAAAACATCGCCATGGCTTATTCACAAGGCAAATCCATTATTGAAGCTTTGCCGGAATATAAGCAAAAATTTATCGCTTTATATGAAGATCTCAAGGAAAGAATAGAATGAAAGAACTGGTTATTCTAAGCGGGAAAGGCGGAACGGGTAAGACAATTACGACCGGGGCTTTTGCCTCTTTGGCGAAAAATAAAGTACTGGCCGACTGCGATGTTGATGCCGCCGATCTTCATCTTTTGCTCAAGCCGGAAATAAAAGAAGAGAGCGATTTTTTAAGCGGAACTGAAGCGGTCATAGACAAAAACCTGTGCAATGAATGCGGCTTATGCCGCGAGCTTTGCAGATTTGACGCGATAAGCGAGGATTTTACGGTCAATCCGATAGCCTGCGAGGGCTGTGATTTTTGCGCCAATGCCTGCCCGCAAAAAGCGATTACCATGCAAAGAAATCCCAAGGGCAAACAGTTTGTTTCAGAGACCAAGTTCGGACCTTTCGTTCATGCCAAACTCGGCATAGGGGAAGATAATTCGGGAAAATTGGTTTCTCAAGTTCGAAAAAAAGCCAATGAAATCGGGAAAAAGCTTAAAAGCGATTGGATTATAATTGACGGCTCGCCCGGAATAGGGTGCCCGGTAATAGCTTCAATGGGCGGGGCCGATTGCGCTTTAATTATAACGGAACCCACAATGTCGGGCTTGCATGACGCCGACAGAATAATAAAAACCGCCAAGCATTTTAATGTCCCCGTTAAGCTGATAATAAACAAATATGATTTAAATCCCGAGATGTCGGACAAAATAGAAGATTATTGCAAAAGCAATGATATTTCCGTTTTGGGCAAACTTGCTTTTGATAAAACCGTGGTTGAAGCGATGGTTAACGGGAAAACCATAATTGAATACGCTCCCGAATCTGAAATTTCCAACGCATTGCGCGAAATCTGGAATAAAATAAACACTGAAATTCTTTAAAAGATTCAAAAGGTAACAGGTGCCTTTTGAGTCTTCATTGGAGAGATGTTTTAAAAATGGCGAAAAGGCACCTGTTACCTTTTGAAGGGGGATAATCTTATGAATAAGAAAATATTGGTCACACTTTTTCCCGGCTGCGCGGCTTATGAAGTTATGACCGCCATAGAAGTTCTGGCGCCGAAATATACAATTGAAATTGCCACTCCCGACGGGACAGAACATAAAAGTCCCATGGGTTTAACTTTTAACGCGAATAAAAGCTATAAAGACATAAACATTGACGATTATGACTGTATTCTTAATGCCGGGCGGCAACTGTGAAAGCGTAATTGATAATAAAGAGCTTGGCGAAATCATAGTAAAAGCAAATGAAAAAAAACTCATTATCGGAGCCATATGTTCGGGACCGCTTAATCTGGCAAAAGCCGGCATTCTTAAAGGACGCTCTTATACTCACGCGGCAATTTATCTTCAGGAATTGGCTCATGTTTGGGACGGGGGAAACTTTGTTAAGGAAAATGTCGTTATTGACGGAAATATAATAACGGCTCAACCTCACGGCCATATTGATTTTGCCATTGAATTAGGCAAACGACTCGGTTTATTTGAAAAAAACCCCGGAGAAGCTGCGGGCTATAGAAACTATTTAAAAGGCGAATGCGCCGTTGACTGGTCAAAGATTGGCGTATATAAAGAATAAAACAAACAAAATCGCCGTTCGCGCTTAAACAGATTCACAAATTAATCGATACAAGCCTCTATGGCCGATTTGAAAAACATTCATTTCAAACCATGTTTTTTGTTATTATTTTATTATGGAAGAAAAAACACAGGCTTATTCCAAAGAGGTCTTGGCTCTCGCCAAAAACCCCAAACATTTCGGACGAATGAATGATCCGTCGGCAAGCGCTTATTTAAAGGGCATTTGCGGCGATGATATGGAATTTTATCTCATCATCAAAAATAAAATCATTGAGAACGCGCAATTTTATACTCAAACGGGCTGTGAAGCCACCAAGGCCTGCGGCTCAACGGCGGCGCAATTTGTGATTGGAAAATCGGTTGATGACGCTATGGATATTTCTCCCAAAAAAATACTTGAGGCTTTAAATTACGGCCTGCCCGAAAATCATCGCCATTGCTCTATTTTGGCCGTTTCAACATTTTATAAAGCGCTTGCCTGTCATTTGCTTCTGGATTAGGAGAAAGAAGTCGGCAATAGCGCGAAAGCGCAGAAGTGCGTAAGCGCGAAAGAAAAAAGTTAGCAATAGTACGAAAGCGCAGAAGCGCGAAAGTGCGGGAGAAACGGCAACAACAGATAAGAGGCAAGAAACGGCGAATAAAATACCTATGGAAATTAAAATACTTTTTGATAATGCGGCGGCGGATAAAAAATTTTCAACGGGCTGGGGCTTGTCGTATTTAATTGACGGCGATATTTTATTTGATACGGGCGATAAGCCAAAGCCTTTGTTAAAAAACATCAAAAACGCCGGCGTCAATATTTCCGATATAAAAAGAGTTGTCATTTCGCATGACCATTGGGACCATACGGGCGGCTTATGGGCTCTTCTAAAAGAAAATCCAAAATTAAAAGTTTACGGATGCCCCGATTTCAGCAAAAGTTTCAAAAAAAAAGTTAAAGCGGCGGGCTGTGAATTAATTGAAAATGACAGCTTTGGCGAGATACGAAAAAACATTTATACCACAGGCAGTATGGCGGGCAAATATCTGGGGCTATATTTGCCGGAGCAAAGCCTTGTCTTAAAAACTCCGAAGGGCTTAACCGTTCTTACGGGCTGCGCTCATCCGGGCATAATAAATATTATTGAAAAGGTCAGGGAAAATATCGCTGGTAATATTTATCTCGCTTTCGGCGGTTTTCATCTTGGAAACAGCTTTAAAAAAACAATCGCGAAAATACTGGAAAAATTTAAGGAGTTGAAAATTGAAAAAGCCGCTCCTTCGCATTGCTCGGGGCAAAAAGCCATGGATATGTTTAAGGAAGAATATGGCGAGGATTTTATTGAAATAAAAGTGGGAGATACGATAGAAATATAATACAGCGCGGCAGAGCGGCAGTGCTACAGTGTGGCAGTAAAAACAGGGTATAGGGGTCAGGGCAGAGGGTAGAGGAAAGGCGCAAAGAAACGGCAACAACAAAGAAAAGTGATTAAAAAACTATGTTGAAAAAAACAATAACTAAACTATTGGCTTTTGTCTGCTCTGTTTGTCCTTTATGTATTTTTACGAGGGCTTATCCGCATTTAAAGATATCAAAAGCTCTGCTTAAAATTGAAAGCGCCTGTCCTTTCTGCGCGGCGTATAACACCAGGATAAGAGAGAAACATGAAAAAGGATAAAAAATAATGACTGACGATAAATCACCGGTATGCAAATGGTTTCAAACCTGTCCGCTTAAATCCTATTTTGAGCAGAAAAAAATTGATATTAAATGGATAGAAGATTATTGCTTTGGCTATTATGTGAAATGCGAAAGGTATAAATTGGAAGAAAGAGGCGCGTATCATCCCGATAATATGCTGTGCGACGGAACCATTAAAGAGGATTTAAAATAACCCTACCGCCTAATGCGCGCAAATAAAATGAAAATAAAAAAATTCAAATATATATTCGGCCCCGTGCCGTCGTGGCGGCTGGGGAGTTCTCTGGGAGTGGATCTGATTTCGGGAACACGGAAAACCTGCAGTTTTGATTGCGTCTATTGCCAGGTGGGACGGACTTTGAAGCTTTCTTCAAGGCGGGAAGTATTTGTAAAGAAAAGCGAAATACTGAAAGAAATAAAATCTCTGCCAAAAGCGAAAATAGATTATATAACCTTCTCCGGCATGGGCGAGCCGACTTTGGCCAAAAATCTGGGGGAATTGATAAAAGCCGTAAAAAAAGTCCGCCCGGAAAAAGTGGCCGTTTTAACCAATTCTTCGGTTTTAAACAGAAAGGATGTAAGAGACGAGCTTATGGAAGCGGATTTTGTCATAGCCAAGCTTGACGCTTCAAATCAGAAGATATTTGAGAAAATAGACAGGCCGGTCAAAAATTTAAAATTAAAAACAATAATAACCTCCATCAAGAGCTTTAAGAAAGTTTTTAAGGGGAAACTGGCTTTGCAGATAATGTTCACAAGGGAAAATAAAAAATGGGCGAGTCAAATAGCGAAAATAGCAAAAGATATCAATCCGGATGAAACGCAATTAAACACGCCTTTAAGGCCTTGCGGGGCAAAGCCCGTGAGCCGGCAAGAATTAAGCGGGATAGCGAAATATTTTAAGGGCTTAAATATTGTTTCCGTTTATAGAGCCGAAAGGAAAAAGGTTAAATCTTTCAGCGATGAAAACACTTTGATAAGAAGAGGGAAGATATAGGATAGCGCGGCAGTTCGGCAGTGTGGCAGCGCGGCAGAAACGGCAACAACGGCTAAGATAGCGCGGCAGAGCGGCAGTGCTACAGTGCGGGAGAAACAGCAACAACGGCTAAGATAGCGCGGCAGAGCGGCAAAAAAAGTTTAGAGAACAACAACAGATAAGAAGCAAGAGGCAAGCTTGCCCTTCCGTAGCCTTGGCGAAGGAGGGAGGTCAGAAGTCACCCTTAGGAATCTGCCACAGTCTTTAGACTAAAAGATTCCAAGGATGTTAGTCTCGTGAACAAAGTTACACAGGGAGAAACGGCAACGACAGAAACAGAGGGGAAAGAAAACTTATTATGAAAACTTATCTTGAATGCGTGCCGTGTTTCTTTAAACAAATTCTCATTTTATCCGGGAAAGCGGGGGCGAGCCGAGCGAAACAAAAAATGTTGTTAAATGAACTGGCTAAAATACTGCCTAAATTTTCCTTAAACTCCTCACCGCCCGAAATGGCCAAAATCATATACGATTTAATTTCCGAAAAAATGGGAAAGCGCGATTTTTACGCCAAAGAAAAAATAAAAAGCAATAGACTGGCTCTTAATATTTATCCGCGATTAAAGAGAAAAGTGAATCGTTCAAAAGACAGGCTGCTGGCGGCGGCGGAACTGGCCATTGCCGGAAACATCATTGATTACGGAGCCATAAGCGATTTGAATATAACGAAAGAACTGGCAAAAATATTAAGCGAAGAAACCCGGCTTATCAAAAAAGAAAATAAAAAACTGTTTAACTTCGCCGAATTTAAAAGCGCTTTGAGAAAAGCCGGCACCGTCCTTTATCTTGGCGATAACGCGGGGGAAACGGTTTTTGACAGGGTTTTGATTGAAGAAATAAAAAGAGCGGATAAAAATAAAAAAATCATTTACGCGGTTAAAGAAAGCCCGATACTCAATGACGCTTTGATTGAAGACGCGCTGTTTTGCGGCATTGATAAGAACGCCGAAATAATGTCAAGCGGCTCAACGGCGCCGGGAACATTATTGTCTTTATGCTCAAAAGATTTTCTGAAGATTTATAAAAAAGCCGATATGGTTATCAGCAAAGGGCAGGGCAATTTTGAGGCTTTATCAAACGCGAAAAGAGAAATTTTCTTTCTGTTTATGGCAAAATGCGGCGTGATAGCCGGGAACGCGGGCTGTAATATCAATGATATTATTCTGCTCAAACACGGCGGCGGAAAAAGAAAGAGCTTAAAAAAAACCGGCTGATATTTTGGAATTTTCAGGTTTGGGAGAAAGGCTCAATATGGATAATGACATCCAGAATATCGGGGCCTTCGCTCAAAAGTTTGCGCTTTACCAAGCTCGCTATTTCATGGCCTTCAATAACTTTAATGTCACAATCAACCTGAACATGAACATCCAAATATAATCCCGAACCGACTCTGCGCGTGCGGAGCTTATGAATGGATTTGACTCCGGGCGCTTGCATGATAATTTTCTCTATTTCTTCTTTCTCGGATTTTAAAGCGCCGGCGTCAAAAAATTCGGCCATGGCCGGGCGCATTATTTTCCACGCCGCGCATAAAATAAAAATTGAAACAACAAAGGCGCCTATATGGTCCAAAATCAAAAGTTTTGGATTGAAAGCTGCCGCCGCGACGGCTATGCCCACGGGGATTGAGCTTAAAGCGTCGGTTCTGTGATGCCAGGCATTGGCCATAAGGGCGGAGGATTTTATTTCTCTGCCTGATTTTAATGTCCATCTGTAAAGAATTTCTTTGAAAACAATTGAAATCAAAGCGCCTAAAAAAGCTATCGGCTTGGGCTGAACGGCGGTATTGTCCCGCAAACCTATAAAAGCGTCATAAGCTATGAAAACGGCGGCAAAAACCAAAACAAAGCCGATAAAAAAAGTTACGGCGGTCTCAATTTTTCTATGGCCATAGGGATGGCATTCATCGGCGGGCTTTGACCAAAATTTAACTCCGAAAATAATGGCTAAATCGGTTCCCAAATCCGACAATGAATGAATTCCATCGGCTATCATCGCTTTACTGTTTCCGATTATGCCGAGGGAAAGCTTGATAAAGGCCAAAAAGATATTTACGGCCGCGCCAATACAAGTGACTTTGTAAATTCTTGAAATATTTATATTGGAAGATGAATTTGTTTCGCGAAAGTCCATAGATTTATGATAGCTATTTATTCAATTTTTGACAAATCAAACAATTTGCCGGATAGTTCTATAAACGACTCTCAATTTTTGAAAATTATTAAAAACGATGTATTTCTGGTATACTAAGATTCTGAGAAATAAGAATAAATTGCGGCAGAGGAAAACAATCATGAATATAGGCATAGCCAAAGAAAACAGGTCTGAAGAAAAAAGAGTGGTTATCAGGCCGAAAGAACTTAAAAAAATCGCTTTAAGGCATAATGTTTTTGTCGAGCAAGGCGCGGGCCTCGGCATTGGAATTAAAGACAGCGAATATAAAGCCGCGGGAGCTATAATTGCCGACGCGGAGCAAGTTTATTCTTGTCCTCTTGTTGTAAGACTTAAAGAGCCGAATGAAGACGAGCTTGCCATGATGAGGCCAAAGTCGCTGATATTGTCTATGATGCATTTGGGCGGAAACTTGGAACTGCGGGGGCTTTTGGAAAAATATAAATTAATCGGCGCTTCTTTGGATAAAATTGAAAATGCCGTGGGTGAACGCAGGGTGGAGGCGCTGCATCAAACAGGCTATCTCGGCATGGAAAAGGGCTTTGAACTCTGGGGCAAAGATCCGTCAAAATGCGTAATTAAAATTATGGGCTATGGAAATGTGGCTTATGGAGCGATACAATGCGCCGCT
>DAOWGR010000149.1 GCA_030637365.1 Elusimicrobiota bacterium | reverse complement strand
TTCTCTTGGCTGGACAGGTGATATTGGTTATGATGATGTCGTCGCTCATATGGCGAATATATTTACGGCGGATTCCAATGGCGCTTTATCGGCTGTGAGTTTTTATACGAATGATATTAATGTGAATTATGAAATTAAGGTTTATGGCAATGTAACGGCGGGTCAGCCCGTTAGCGGAACGCTTTTGACAAGCGCTTCCGGTTCATTTGCCAATGCCGGCTATCACAGCGTTTCAATTTCCCCGTCAATCGTGTTGAGCGGGCAAAAATTTTCCATTGTTATTAAACTTACCAATAGTTCATACGGCTATCCCATTGCCGTTGAAGAGCCTATAGGAGGTTATTCTTCTTTGGCCACTGCCAATGCCGGAGAAAGTTATGTGAGTGAAAACGGCGCTTCGTGGACAGATTTAACAACGATTCCTGCGACTGTAGATGTTAATACAAACTCTTGCATAAAAGCGTTTGTGAGCGATATGACTCCTCCGTCGGATGTGACAAATCTTAATGACGGCATAGGCGCGGATATTTCTTATGTAAATTCTTTGATGGAGCTTTCGGCCAATTGGAGCGCGTCTGTCGATGGTGAAAGCGGGATAGCGAAATATTGGTACGCGATAGGAACAAGTCCGGGAGCGATTGATACGCTCGGCTGGACGGATAATGCTCTGAATCTTTCGGTAACAAAATCCGGCTTAAGTTTGACAAACGGCCAAACATATTATTTTACCGTTAAGGTTGAAAACGGCATAGGATTGCAGTCGGGCATTGTGAATTCAAGAGGCAAGACTGTTGATACGACAGCGCATGCACCTGTAGTAAATGTTAATGACGGCATAGGAGCGGATATTTCTTATGTAAATTCTTTAAGCCGGCTTTCGGCCAATTGGAGCGCGTCTGTCGATGGTGAAAGCGGGATAGCGAAATATTGGTACGCGATAGGAACAAGTCCGGGAGCGATTGATACTCTTGACTGGACGGATAACGGAGCGAATCTTTCGGCGACAAAAACAGGTTTGACTTTAGCTGAAGGCTCCTTATATTATTTTACGGTGAAAGCTGAAAACGGCATTGGCTTGGAATCGGGTGTTAAAAATTCAAACGGGCAAAAAGTTGATATTACAAGCCCGACGGCGAAAATTGAAATGATTTCAAGTTTGCCGGCAAAAAGCGGTAATCTTGAATTTAAGCTGATAATAAATGAAGCGAATGAAATTTCCGGCGCGCCGAATTTGAGTTTTAAAGGGAGCGACGCGACAGATATAAATTGTTCTCTTGATTATCTTGTTGCTTCAACTTGGACCGGAACGGCTTTTATTGAATCTTATATTTCAACGGGCGCGGCGATATTTAATTTTAGCGCGAGTGACGCGGCGGGAAATACCGGCTCTGTTATTACCGCGGGCGCGTCTTTTGATATTGACACTTCATTTGACGGACATAACGAGAGCAATATAGTTAATAGCGACGGGACAAGCGTTCTATTTCCCGCCGGAGGATACGCCGAAACTCTTATAATAAATATTTCAACTCCTTCGCCGGCAAGCCTTGTTTCCGCCGACGCGAATACCAATAATTCTTTTAAAGTGCTTTCCGCCGATTTAACAAAAGAGTTAACGGCGCGGGATATGGCTTATAATCCAATAACCGCTTTTTTAAAGCCGCTTACGCTTAAAATATATTATCCCGATGCCGACAATAACGGAAGAGTTGACGGGGATAATGTTTTGGAAACCGCTCTCGGCTTATATTATTTGGATGAAGGGCTTGGAAAATGGATTTTGGCCGGTGATATGGTTAAAAATTTTAATTCCAATTATATTCAGATACAAACGGACCATTTTTCAATTTACTCCATAAGGTATATCGCCGGCGCTCAGTACGGCATGAACCAAATAAAAGTTTATCCCAATCCCTGCCGCATGACAATTTCAGGTTTAACTTTTGAAGGCATACCTCTGCAAGCCGCGGATGTCAGGATTTATATTTATAATTCGGCGGGAAATCTTATCAGGACTTTGGACGGAAGCGACGGGATTAACGGTTTGAATATAGGCGTTTGGAACGGAAGAAACGAGAGCGGCGGGAAAGCGGCCAGCGGTTTGTATGTGTATCTGATTAAAACCGCGGAGCACGGAACTTCCACGGGCAAATTCGTTATTTCTTGGTAACGGAGCGCGCTGAAAAAAACTAATGGCTGTATCATTAAGACGGAAATTATGAACATGAAGGTAAATTTTTATTTATTAATCTTTTTATTCTTTCTAAAAAGCTTTTGTTTCGCCGGGGGAGAAGGCTCTTCGGCCGTTCCTTTTTTAAAAATACCGGTTGGAGCGAGAGCCGCGGCGCTCGGCGGAGCGTTTACGGCGATTTCAGACGACGCTTCGGGTATTTTCAGCAATCCGGCCGGATTGTCTTTTGCCAAATCCAAAGAATTGGCGCTCTCTCATAATCAATGGATTGAAGGGCTTGGCGGGGAAACAATCGCTTATGTTCATCCTTTGAATTCAAAATTCGCGTTTGGAGCGGGGATAAATGTTTTATTAAGCGGTTCAATGAAAAAATACGATTTAAACGGGGTCCAAAACGGGGAATTTAATTATAGCGAGGGAGCGGCGCTGGCGGGCGTTTCAAGAAGTTTTGTCGGCGGTTCCGCGGGTATGGCGCTTAAAACGGTTTATCAGAAAAGTGAAAATAAAAACGCGACGGCTTTCGCGGTTGATGCCGGCATAATGAGCGCTTTTCATGAAAATTTCAGAGCCGGTTTAAGCGTGGAAAACATGGGCGCGAAAATAAAACTTGAAGAGGACGCTTTTCCTCTTCCGCGCGGGTTTAAATTGGCTTTGGCTTATATGCCGTTAAAATACAGATTTATAACGGCGCAAATTAAAAAATATTCGGATGAGAACGCGGCTTTTTCAGCCGGAGCCGAGCAGGGTTTTGATATAAGCGCTCGTGAGACGGTGTTTTTAAGGGCGGGTTATGCTTCGGGCGCGGATGAAAATACCGGTTCTGGTTTAAATTTCGGTTTTGGCTTAAAAGCGAAGGAGATTTCAATTGATTACGCGTTTTCTCCGATGGGCGATTTTGGCTTCGCGCACAGGGTTTCCTTTAGCATCGCCTTTAGCCGAAAAATTGATGAAAGCCGCGAAAAAAAGAAATATCGCCCAAAAAAGAAAAGCCGACCGGAGCATGAGAAAGAAGACTTTTTTATATGGTAGTAAGGAATTGGAAATGGGAGTTTCCTTAATTTGCTGATTACCGGTTACTCGGTATAATTGGTGAGGAGGTTATAGGGTGAAATATTTTTATGCTTTACTTTCGGCGTTCTTTTTTTCCATTTCAGTTCCTTTCGGCAAATTACTGCTCAATCAAACAAGTCCTCTTCAGCTTTCAGCTCTCATGTATTTGGGCGGCGGCATAGGACTTTTTTTGTATTTGTTTATCTCAAATTTTTCCGGCAAAAATAAAAAATCAAAGGAAGCGCCGATTGAGAAAAAAGATATTCCTTTTATAATCGGGTTTATTGTTTCGGGAGGCATTATTGCTCCCGTTCTGCTGTTTAAAGGTTTAACTTTCGCTCCGGCCTCAATGGCCGCCATAGCTCTTAATTTTGAACTTGTTTTTACAGCTCTCATAGCTTATCTTTTTTTTAAGGAACACGGTTCAATCAAGCTTTTGCTTTCGGTGATTTTTGTTATTTTGGGCGCGTGCGCGCTTTTGTTTGATTTTGAAAAATTTATATTTTCTTTCAATTGGGGAATTGTTTTAGTCATAGGCGCGAGTTTTATGTGGGCTTTGGATAATAATTTTACCGCTAAAATTTCAATAAAAAACCCCGTTATTATAGCGGCCATAAAAGGAATTGCGGGAGGTTTGGTCAATTTAATTTTCGCCATGTATATCATGGGCTTTAGTTTAAATTTTAAATTAATATTGATGGGTCTGAGTTTGGGTTTTATAAGCTACGGCATAAGTATTGTTCTTTTAATTCATTCAATGAGATATCTTGGCGCGGCGCGTGCGGGAATATTTTTTGGAGCCAATCCTTTTATGGCGGCCTTTCTTTCAATTATTATTTTGAAAGAAGCATTAACATATCAATTTGTTTTTTCCGCCGGTATTATGGCAATCGGCATATTATTTATTCTCAGCGAAAAACACAAACACAAGCATTATCATGAATATTTGGAACATTCTCACGGGCATGACCATGATGGGCATCATAAGCATGAGCATGACATGGAGGGCGATTCGTCCGATATTCATTCTCATAAACATGTTCATAATCAAAGAGAACATTTTCATGAACATCTGCCGGACGCGCATCATAAACATAAGCATTGAGTTAAGCGAAGTGTCGTTGTTACGGGTCAAATGCCACAAGTTAGCGTTATTAAAGTTAATGCGATAAACACTCGGGAGTTTTAAACACTATTAGGCAATAGGGCAACAAGACTTCTCATTCATCACGCCTTGAACTAAATTTAAAGCCGGGCTTCCAAATGGGGGCGTAATTGTTTCTCAGAGTCTTGGCGCCTTGAACGCGCCGCAATGCGGCCAATACTACCATTATAAATATAAACTGATATAATACTCTTTATGCGTTATTTTATTCTCATCGCGATTTTACTGGTAAATTCACTCGTTTCTTTGCTATTTGCCGTCGAACATAAATCATCCGACGGAGTTTTTTTTGCTGATTTTTCTTCAGTATGGAAAGTTAAAAAAAGTTTGGATCCTGAAGTTGTTTTAAAGCTTGAAACCGGCAAGTCGTTTGTTGAATTTTCAAAGCTCGGATCGGAACTTAGCGAGTATTACCTTAAAGCGCGCGTTAAAGAACAGATAGAATCATTGCGCGCCAAAGGAAGTTCCATATCAGGTTCGGTTGAAAGAATTTCCATCCATGGCAAGGCCAATTTTTATTACACATCTTATGAATCAATGGGACAAAGAGTTTATATAGGCTTTTTTACTTATAACAGAGCGTCTTTCGCGGTATCCGCCAAGGGCTTATCCGGTTCCAATTTAAGAAGAATAATTTATACCATAAGGAAGCCCGGAGAGAAGCTCGCGGTTAAAAGGCCAAAGCCTTCGGCAAAACCGAGAGTAAAACACCATAAACGTAAAATCCAAGAAAGTTCCTCGGTGGGGATATTTCGCGATTATGATAAAAAACTTAACGATATAATAGCCGAAATAAATAAGTCCACGGGCGCGGATGAAAATACCGGCGCGGCGGTTTCAGTCAAAAAACCGGCGAAATTAAAAGGAATAACAGAAAAAGCGTTGACGGAAAAGAAAAAAATCATTAAACCGGAAAAACCTCTTATTGCCCGCAGTCCGGCTCCCGTCCATGTCTGGGCTGTTCTTGGCGCTTTGTGGATTTTGGGTTTGTTTTTTGTTAAAAGCAAATTTAAATCATTGGTTAATCCCATAATACCTCCGGCTCCCAAAGATGTTCCTCCCGATTTTTTCTTTCCGTTTTTAATTAACAGATTCGTTACATTTAAAGATGTGTTTTACAATATCATTACTCGTCAAAAGCAGAATTTAACGGCTCATTTTCCAATTGAACATGAATTTTATTTTGTTTTGACTTTCTATGGCTTATTGTTCACGCATATGGCGTGGTCGGTGACGGCGTTTATAAGCTCGTCTTCAGCTTTTACGAATATATTTTTGAAGCTGCCTTTTGGCGGTTTTTTCGCTTCGTTTCCGGAAATATTTTTCTTTTTGCCCTTGTTTATGGGTGTGGCGGCTTATCTTAATAAAGAGCAAAAATTGCGCTTGAACGATAATTTGGGCAATTTGATTTTTGAAATAAAAAAGGATGAGGTTTACGGACGATTGCGGGACGGCAAAGGAAAAGAAGTGTCCACGCTTGTGCGGCAGGGAAGTTTATTTAAACGGCAATGGGATTTTGTCGATACGGATGATCAGATTGTTTTTACGATTAAAGACGAGCATCCTGAATTGGTTGTGGCGAGAAAATTTTTCGGACAATTGGGCGGAGTATTGCGTTCTCGCTATGTTATTTACGCCGATGACAGGCTTGCCGGTTTTGTTTTTATTGATCCCACTTCACCGGACAGGTTTCAAATACATTGGGATTATGCCTTTTCAAGGCTTGCTCATCCGGCGCAAATACTGATGAGTGTTTTATATATTTTATCCAAGGAAAGAGCCCCTTCATATCCGTCAATCTTTTAGATTTTCAAAATAAGGAAAAAATATGACCCCACCACCTCTTTTACCACGCCGCGCTTTAAAGCGCGGCAAATTTGCAAAGCAAATTATTTCGGCAGAAATGCCGAAATATGAAAAAAGAGGTGGTGGGGTGCGAATAGGAATACTTACCGGAGGCGGAGATTGTCCGGGTTTAAACGCGGTGGTTAGAGCTGTCGCGAAATCAGCCTTTAAAAAAGGTTGGGAAGTAATAGGTTTTAGAGACGGTTACAAAGGTCTGATTGAAAACAAATTCACAAAGCTTAAAGACGGAGATGTTTCCGGCATAATCATAAAAGGCGGCACGATACTTGGCACGAGCAATAAGGCGAATCCTTTTAAATATACTTTGGCGCCTTTTGGAAGCGCCTCGTCACCGAAGGATGTGTCCGCTAAAGCCATGTTGAATTTTCGTAAAAATAAGCTTTCGGCGCTTATCGCGATAGGGGGGGACGGCACATTGATTTTAGCCGATAAGTTTTATAAAAAAGGGCTTCCGGTCATAGGCGTTCCCAAAACCATTGATAATGATTTGTCGGCCACGGACATAACATTTGGTTTTGACAGCGCCTTAAGAGTCGCGACCGACGCTATTGATAAATTGCACAGTACGGCGGAGTCTCATCAGAGGGTAATGATAGTTGAAACCATGGGGCGTTACGCGGGGTGGATCGCTTTGAGAGCGGGCATAGCGGGAGGAGGCGATATAATATTGATTCCCGAAGTGCCTTACAAGAATGAAGACATTGTAAAAGCCGTTAAAGATAGGCGGAAACTTGGAAAGAATTTCAGCATAGTTGTCGTGGCGGAAGGAGCAAAATCGGTAAATGGAAAAATGACTGTAAAAAAAGTGGTTGAGGGTTCGCCCGAACCTGTAAGATTGGGCGGAGTTTCATATTGCATAGCCGATATGCTGGATAAAGAAATTCAGTTGGAATCCAGAGTGGTGGTTTTGGGCCATCTTCAGAGAGGCGGACGGCCTACGGCTTTTGACCGTTGGCTTGCGACCGGTTTTGGAATAAAAGCGGTTGAAATGGTGGAAAATAAAAAATTCGGCTTCATGGCTTCTTTTCAAAAATTCCGATTTACGGATGTTAAAATACATGAAGCGGTGAAAAAACTTAAAAGAATTTCTCTCAATTGCCAAGAAATCAAAATGGCGGTCAATGTCGGGACAAGTTTTGGAAATACAAAAATTACGGGATAAAAAGCGCAAAGGCCGCGAAGATTTATCGCGTTTAAAAGGAAAAAAATATGAAAACGGAATATTTATACGGAGCAAATACTGTTAGTGAAGTTTTGAAATCAGAAAAGAGAACGATTATTAAATTACTGGCTTCAAAGCATAGTCCCGTAGGGAAAGCAAAAATCGTTATAAGCACTGCCAGAAAAAAAGGCATAAAAGTCATTTTTTGCGAACCTCGGCTTATGGATAAAATAGCCAGAGACGGAAATCATCAAGGCGTAATATTGGAAGTGGCGCCTATAAAACCTATGGCTATGGTTGACGCTTTAAGTTCTTCCAAAAATAAAAAAAACTTGATTTGGGCGGCGATAGACGGCATTACCGACCCCATGAATTTGGGCCCGATTATAAGAAGCGCCGCTTGTTTCGGCGTCTCGGCTTTAATTCTGCCGGAGAGAAGAACGGTGGGGATTACGCCTATTGTGCAAAAAACCGCTTCCGGCGCGCTTGAAAAAATCAGCATAGTCAGAGCCGTTAATTTAAATCAGGCGATAATAGATCTTAAGAAAAAAGGTTTCTGGGTGTATGGAGCGGATATGGACGGAACGCCGGCGCATAAAGCCAAATTCGCTTTTCCCGCTTTGGTTATAATCGGTTCCGAGGGGCAAGGCCTTCATAAGCAAACGCGCAAGCATTGCGATGAGATAATTTCCATTCCGCAGAAGGGCGGAGTTGAAAGTTTGAACGCTTCGGTTGCCGCCGGCATCGTGTTTTATGAAATGACCCAAAAAAAGAGGTAGGAAATTTATTATTTCAACCTCTTGACCCAACCACCTCTTTTATAAAGCTTCTTTATAGGCGGAGGGGTTGACAAATTCCATATATCTGTTATAATTTTAGTATAGGCGCGGAACACCTATTGCAGGTTAAGTTTCGCGCCTTTTCAATTTTGAAGGGGGTTGGTTTAGAAACCTTTTTTAATCATGAAAGACGGAACAAAATTTGTGGCGGGGACCATTGTTCCGTTTATACCTATGAACTTTTTAATATTGTGCACTTTTAAATTCAGACTTATCGAAAAGCTGTTGCTGAGATTATAAAGAGCTCCGAATCCTAAATTCCCTCCGAGTTTTCCCGCAAAGCCGCCGGCGTATTTAACTCCATTATTGGCTGTATACGCTGGTGTCCATCTATGATAAACGCCCAAACCAATACTGGCATAAAGGTCAACCGCCCCAAAGTTTTTAACTTCCTTAAAATAAGGGGCTATGTAAAGAATCTTTGGCGCGCAATTTTTTTCAACAAAATGTTTATGGCCTTCTTCATAGCCGAGTTCGATTCCCAAAGCATAATTTTCATTTCTTGGTTTTTCGGCCGTTATGGAAACCGAAAGAGAAGGTTCATATTGTTTGCCCCATTCGCCGCCGGTTGGCATGGAATAGCCGACTCCCAAATCCCAGTAAGTTTTATAGTTTAAATCGTATAGCGCTGAAAGCTGTGAGAACGGAAAGGAGACAAATGTGATAAGCGCTGCAAAACCAAATATGATTTTCTTCATTTTTAGACCCTCCTGTTAAAATATTGTTTTGTGCTGAAAAAATTATAACAAATATTTATCTTAGTATTAACAAATACAGTTCGCCCGGAGCTTTCATGCTGCTTGCTTCAATCTTGGCTTTTTTACCAGCGCCCCAGAATAAATCCACTCTGCCGGGGCCTCTTATCGCGGAACCGGTATCCTGCGATGTCACCATTCTTGTGAAATTTTTAAATTCCGTTATGGTTTCATTTTCTCCGGCGATTGGTTTTTTTGATTTCAATATGGCGGTTAAGCCAAAGGGCAAGGGTTTGGGATCCACCGCTATTGAACGGCCGGGGATAAGAGCCTTGCCCATTGCTCCATAAGGCTGTGAATCAGGAGGATTGACTTTAAAAAATATATATCGCGGATTTAAATTTACCAGCCGCAATTCCCGCGCCTGCGGTTGAGCCGAAAGATAGGCGATAAAACTGCTGAAATTCATGGCGGGAATTTCTCCGCATTCCGTTAAAATTCTTTGGACGCTCTTAAACGGCCAGCCATTTGCCCCGTTGAATCCGGCTTTTACAAAATCGCTTTCTCCAAAACTCAATATGCCCGAGCCTTGTATTTGCAGAAGCATTATTTCCGCGGGATGGGCCGACCACACTATTTCAAGATTTTGCCCGTCTAATTTTCCGCTTCTTATTTCCTTTCGCGAATAGTGTTTAATGATATTGCCGTTTTCATCAATTCTGCCATAATCGAAATTTACATTCATGTCCGGCGAGGTTTTTATAAGGTCTCGCGGTTTTAAATGAATGGGATATTTATATTTTTCCGTCGGCGCGGCTTTAACGGAAATTTGTGCTTCATAATAACCCGTAATGATGACGCTATTGGAGTTGTCATCCGCCACCGAGCGATAAATTTTGAAATTCTTTTTCAAAAGATTGTTTATCTCCGCGGTATTTAAATTTTTGGAAAATATTTCCAGTAATTTTTTTGTTGTCTCTCGCATTTGAACGGCGGTATAATCATCCGTTCCTATGGTTATTTTGGAAGAATCGGCTTTTCCGTTCCAATAATCCAGATTTGTTTTAAGCGCGGAAATAAGGCTTTTTTTATCCATATCGTCTTCAAAGAGCGGCAGATTATCGGAGTTGATTAAAGAGACATTTTTCAATTTGACGCTTTTGTCGGGATAAGAATAAAGGCTTTTAAAATCATTGAATTTTGGGCAGGTTTGCAATTTGTAAATCGATTGTTCCGCGTAAGGAATTTTAAAATTATTTTGACTTGTCAGAAACCAGTTTTCTTGGGCTGAAAGATGAGAAGGGCCTGGAAAAAAAACAAAGACTGAGATAAAAAGGAATTTCATTGTAAAAATATTACCAAAAAGAATATCGCCAATGCCAATGCGATTAAGATTTCATTTGGAGCCGGCCGGAGGCCGACTATTAAATTGACTGTCCCCCTTTAAAAAGAATATAATTATATTGTTGCTTGCATTTGAACATAGGCGGGCGTAGTTCAACGGTAGAACACTAGCCTTCCAAGCTTGTTATGTGGGTTCGATTCCCATCGCCCGCTTTTGAAATGAGGGAGACAAAAATAAGCGCTGGGGTAGCTCAACTGGTAGAGCACCTCCTTGGTAAGGAGAAGGTTGTGGGTTCAAGTCCCATCTCCAGCTTGTCCCGTTTTAAATAAGTCCAGAGGCAAGAAATCAAAAGTCAGTAACGGCAAAAAATAATTTAGAGATTAACTTAGGAGAAAATAAAATGGCAAAAGCGAAATTCGACAGAAGCAAACCGCATGTGAATGTGGGAACGATAGGGCATGTTGACCATGGTAAAACAACATTGACCGCGGCATTGACAAAAGTGCTGGCGAAACAGGGAAAAGCGAAAGAGATGAAATACGCTGAAATAGCGAAAGGCGGAGTGGTGAGAGACGCCTCAAAAATTTTAACGGTCGCTGTATCGCATGTTGAATATGAGACGGATAAACGCCATTACGCGCATATAGATTGCCCCGGCCACGCCGATTATATCAAGAACATGATAACGGGCGCGGCGCAAATGGACGGAGCCATATTGGTGGTGTCCGCCGCTGACGGCCCGATGCCTCAAACCAAAGAGCATGTCCTTTTGGCCAGACAGGTAAATGTGCCGAATTTGGTGGTATATTTGAATAAAGCGGATTTGGTGGATGACGCCGAGTTATTGGACTTGGTGGAAGTGGAAGTGAGAGATCTGCTTAACAAGTATGAATTTGACGGTGATAATATTCCAATTATCAGAGGCAGCGCTTTAAAATCGATGGAAGGAGACACGAGCGAGATAGCGGAAGGTTCAATAATTAAATTGCTCGAAGCCTTGGATAAGCATATACCCGATCCGAAAAGAGAAACCGACAAGCCGTTTTTAATGGCGGTGGAAGATGTGTTCACGATAACGGGAAGAGGAACAGTGGCGACCGGCAGAGTGGAGCAAGGCAAGATACATGTGGGCGACGCTGTGGAAATAGTGGGATTAACGGATACGAAACAATCGGTGGCGACCGGACTTGAAATGTTCAGGAAGTTATTGGATGAAGCGATGGCCGGCGATAATATCGGAATGTTGTTGAGGGGAATAGACAAGGACAATGTGGAAAGAGGGCAAGTGATAGCGGTGCCTAAATCCATAACGCCGCATAAGAAATTTAAAGGAGAGGTGTATATTCTGACAAAAGAAGAAGGCGGAAGACACACGCCGTTTTTCAAGGGATATAAGCCGCAATTTTATTTCAGAACGACGGATGTTACGGGATCAACATTTTTGAAAGACGGAGCTGAGATGATAATGCCCGGCGATCACACCGAGATAACGGTGGAATTGATAATGCCGATAGCCATGGATAAAGGCTTAAGGTTCGCGATAAGAGAAGGCGGACATACGGTGGGAGCCGGAGTGGTGACGGAAGTTATAGAGTAAAGGATATAATATGGCAAAAAAAACAACTACAGACGATGTGGCATTAAATAAAAGCGAAAGACCGAGAATAAGAATAAAGCTTCATTCATATGATTATAGGCTTATTGATCAGTCTGTCGCCAAGATAGTGGAAACGGCAAGAAGCACGGGCGCTCTTTTAGTCGGACCGGTGGTCCTGCCTACAAGAATTAAAAAATACACTGTCAATAAATCCGTTCACGCCGATAAGAAGGCGAGGGAGCAGTTTGAGATAAGGATTCATAAGAGACTGATTTATTTGGTAAGTCCGACCCAGAAAACATCGGATGAACTTATGAAACTGGATCTTCCCAGCGGAGTGGATGTTCAGATTAAGCTGTAGTTTTATTTGCCACTTAAAACATATTTAAACCCATCTCGGTTAATCCGGGATGGGTTTATTATTTTATAAGGAGAGCGCTTTGTTGAGTCATGACAGTTGTATTTACACGCATGACCAGGGTCGCTTAGTACTGCGCCCTTCCCTATCTCGCCCTCCAATAAGCCCAAGTCGGGTTCCGAAGGGCCTTGCTTAGCAAACACAACTGCCATAACTACAGCTTAATCTTCATATAGAGATATCCCGCCCACCCAAATTAGGATACAGCAGAATTACCCTGGTTTCATGGGGAAATGTCCGATAAAAAGAAAGATATCTCTTGACAAGTGTAACTTTATGGGTTACACTATGGTTGTGATTGAAAGTTTTAAACATAAAGGTCTTGAAAAGTTCTTTTATACCGGAATAAAAAAAGGTATTCAACCGGATCAAGCGCAAAAACTGGCGGATATATTGGATCGTCTTGATGCCGCTGCAATCATTAATGATATGGATTATCCGGGCTCATTTCTGCATCCGCTTAAAGGAAACCTTAAAGGATGTTGGGCGGTTAAAGTTTCAGGTAATTGGCGTATTATATTTCAATTTAAAGACGGAAACGCATATATTGTTGATTATAAGGATTATCACTGAGGAGAGTAGATTAAATGAATAAGAAAACAAGACAACCCACGCATCCGGGTGGGATTCTTAAAAGACATTATCTGGAGCCCTTAAATCTTACGGTTTCAGCGACTGCCAAGGCTTTAGGCATATCCCGAAAGACTCTTTCTAAAATTGTCAATGAGCATTGCGCTATTTCATCGGATATGGCTCTGCGTCTTTCTAAAGCATTCCGCACCAGCCCTAATCTTTGGACTAATCTTCAACAGGCCTACGACCTTTGGCATGCCGCTCATGTGTCTCATGCGTGGCAACGCGTGCATAGCCTTGTGCCCGTTTCCGCTTTGGCTAATTATCAGCAACCTAATTCTTAACCCGAAAGTGGACATTCATTAAGCTGTAGTTTTATTGATGCCAAAAATATTTACCACCACACGTAGAACATAAACCATGTGTGAGGGGGGCCTGTCAGTAAGTTTACCATCAAGGTCGGGGTCTTTTAGCGAGGTCGCCCCTGTGTCTTTCACCCTTGTATGTTACATTTTAATACATAAGTATAATAAATATAGTTATGTTGTAGGATGTGGTAGCTCGTCTCACCCTTGGTTTTCGAAACCGTATGGGAGCAAGTAGCGCCACATCCCTTTATTCTCATAATCCGAATTGTTGCAAGGCGCTTTTAAGCCCGAATTTCACAAGGTCGGATATCATTACAAGGAGGACTTTATGTCCAACTCAAAACCTAACTGTGAAATATATATAGGCATTGATGTTTCCAAAGAAAATCTTGATGTCTATATCCTTGAACACGATAAACACTTTCAGTTTT
>DAOWGR010000162.1 GCA_030637365.1 Elusimicrobiota bacterium | reverse complement strand
TGCCGGTTATGCCTATCATTCCGGCTTTTTCGGCAAGCAGGGCGTGATAGCCCGCCGTTCCGTAATGAGTGGAATTTCTAACCACCGTCATGCCTATGCCGTATTTTTTCGCTTTTTTTACGGCCATTTCCATCGCTCTTTTCGCTATAACATGGCCCATGCCGTGATGTCCGTCTATAACCGCGGTTGCCGGCGTTTCTTTAACTATTTCAAATTTTGTTTTGGCAAACTGGATTCCCGATTTTATTCTGTCATAATATATGGTTTTCATTCTTGATATGCCGTGGGAATCAAAGCCGAGCTTATCCGCGTCAATAAGAACATCGGCGCATATTTCGGCGTCTTTTTTTGGAACGCCGATGCCTATGAAAGCGTCTTTTATGAAGCTTTCCATAATATTAAATTTAATCCATACCGCGCCTTTGTCAATTTCCATTTTTATTCTCCTTAGTAACAGCAGTTTTACGGCAGTTTAAGGTTAAGACTAAGTTTAAAAACAACAAAATCACTAATCGCGAATTACTACGCAAAGTTTCCGCGCTCCTTGCGATGTTTTACAAAAAGCAATTTAACGGCAGATCAAGATTAAGGTCAAGAACAACAAAATCACAATATTATGCCTGCACGGTCAAACAGCCGGTTTCATTGTTAAATCTAAATCTTAACCTTGGTCTTGGTCTGCTGTTTCCTCTATTATATCCGCTATAAATGATGCCGCTTGAGAGATATCGGGCATTTTCATTGTTTCATAATTGCCGCGCATTTTTTTTAAAACCAAAGGGTTTTCCATGATATTTTCAAAGTTTTGGCGAAGATTTGTTTCAAAATCATTATCCTCTTTTATTGAAACGGCGCAATCATTATCCGATAAAATTTTAGCATTTTTGACCTGATGATTTCCGGCCGAATTCGGCAAGGGAATCAGGAAAGCGGGTTTTTTTAACAGCGTGAGCTCCGCGATAGTGCTCGCTCCCGCTCTTGAAATGACAATGTCGGCGGCGGAATATAAAATATTCATATCGCCGCGGTAATCAAATATTTTTATATTCGGGTGTTCGGTCAGATTTTGTTTTTTATATTCCTCGGTTATAAGGCTGAAATCGCGTTTTCCCGTTATATGCGCGATTTGAAATTTATCCAGTTTGTTTTCAAGGCTTTTGATGAGGCGAACTATTGATAGATTTATTTTTTTCGCCCCCTGACTTCCTCCGAATGCCAAAAAAACCGGTAAATTTTCTTTTAGATTAAGGTTTTTTTTAGCGGTATTTTGCGGGATAGTTTGAGAGAAAAATTCCCGCACGGGAGTGCCTGACAATACGGATTTTTCTTTAAAAGGATTTTTTTTGATGTTTAAGCCGAGAAGCGTTTTTTTCGCGAAGTATCCCGATAAATAATTGGCGATTCCGAACTTGGCGTTGGATTCATGAATTATAACCGGAATATGTGAAAATTTACAAGCGAGAGTCGCGGGAAAAGAGACATAGCTTCCCATGCCGACGGTTAAAAGCGGTTTGAAATCTTTTATTATTTTTCCGGTTTGAATTATGGATTTTAAAAGTTTCGCGCAGAAAGAAAGATGTTTGAAGGGATTAAATGATCTTGGCAGGGATTTTATATCCAGCCGGCAGGCGGTAAAATTATTGTTTTCAATTATCGGTAGGGCGGGGTCGTTTTTTTTAACTAAAAAAACGACTTGCCAATTTCTTTTTCTAAGCTCCTGGGCTATGGCAAAGCCGGGATAAAAATGTCCTCCCGTTCCGCCGGATGCCATAAGTATTCTTTTGTCCATATTAATAATCCTTTCTCGCCGCATTTTGTTTTACCAATTACACCTCGGAGGTGTAATTGGTTTTTTTATTGTCATGATACGCGCCGCTGAGCTGAAATATTAAGAATAATTCCTATTGCCATAAGAGACATTACCATGGAAGAGCCTCCATAAGAGAAGAAAGGCAGAGGAAGCCCTTTAGTCGGAATAAGGCCTATTGTCATGGCAATATTAAAAAAAGCCTGCATGGATATGCTGAATATTAATCCAAGCGTCAATAGCGAGGAAAATAAATTATTCGCGGTTTTGGCGATTTTTATTCCTTTTAAAAGAAGAATCAGAAAAAGGCTTACCACCGCCATGCCGCCGAACATTCCCAGTTCTTCCGCGATTATCGGAAATATGAAATCGGTATGCGGTTCGGGCAAATACATAAGTTTTAATTGTGACGCGCCAAAACCTTTTCCAAACCAGCCTCCCGAGCCTACGGCAAGAAGGGATTGCACAATTTGATAACCGGCGTTCGTTTGATCGCTCCATGGCGATAAAAACACTTTTATTCTTTCCAAGCGATAGCTGTGGGCGAATAATTCGTATATGAATAAGGGTGTCATGGCCAATATCGGAATAATGATATGGCGTTTTTTTAATCCCGCGGCAAAGAAAATCAATAGCGCCACTATAAATATAATCGCCGGCGTTCCCAAATCCGGCTGCATGGTAATAAGAGTCAATATCGCGGCGAAAATTGCCATTGGCTCCAGTAAAGCTTTCCAGTTGGAAATAATTTTGCTTATATTGCGGTCAAAATAATCGGCAAAGTAAATTATTATCATTATTTTCGCCAATTCACTGGTTTGAAAATTCATAAATCCAAGGGGAATCCAGCGTCTGACATGAGCTATGGGCTCGCAAAAAAGAGTTATTATCAGGAGGGCTATGGCGGTTAGAATGGCGGGTTTTATAAAAAGCCTCAGTTTTCTATAATTTACTCCGCTTGCAAAGGCCATAAAACCAAGTCCTATAAATATCCATAAAATTTGCCTTTTCACGAAATAAAATGAATCCGCGTATTTATTGGCGGCGTATATGGCGCTGGAGGAATATAAAGAAAGCAGTCCGAAGATTACAAGTATTCCGCTTAAAAAGAGAAATGAAAAATCCATGCGTTTGAAATTTTTATTATTAAATAAGTTTGAGAAGAATCTTTTTTGCCGGTTTTTTTTTATCATTGGCGTAATTTTTTCACCGCCTTTATAAACGCGTCGCCCCTGTCCTCAAAGTTTTTAAATTGGTCAAAAGAGGCGCAAGCCGGAGAAAGAAGCACTATGTCGTTTTTTTTCGCTTTTTTAAAAGCCGTTTTTACCGCGGTATTCATCGTTTTGGCCGAAATTACGGCGGTCAAACTTTTAAATTCTTTTTCTATTTTCCTCGCCGCTTCTCCGATTGTTAATATTCCTTTAACATGCTTTCGGATAAGAGGAGCGAGAGGTTTATAAGACGAACCTTTATCTTTTCCCCCCAGAATAAGCAGAATGTTTTTATCGGGTTCCGCCAGAGCCCGGAGAGCCGCCATAACGGAATTGATATTCGTCGCTTTTGAATCATTTATAAATTTTATTCCTTTTAACGCTTTTATCGGTTGAATGCGGTGTTTAACGCCTTTAAAATTATCAAAAGCTTTTTGAATATTTCGCGCTTTTACGCCGCCGGCAACAGCCATTAGAGCGGCCGTCATTGAGTTTTCAATATTATGAAGCCCGTATAATTTGGAAGGCTTTAGTTTTATTTTTTCGGTTTCAAAATTTAAATGAATGGTTTTATTTTTCAGATACGCGTTGATTTTCGGTTTTCGCGCCAAAGAAAAGAATAATTTTTTTGAGAAAGTTTTGCTTTCGGCGAATTTATCTTTATCGGCGCGGTTTAAAACGCAAAAATCGTTTTTGTCTTGAAATTTGAATATTTTTGTTTTTGCCCGAATATATTTTTTAAAACCGCCGTGATGCGCTATATGGTCGGGAGTTATATTAAGCGCGCAGGAGACATTGGGCTTGATATAAGAGGAGTCTTCAAGCTGATAGCTGGATATTTCCATTGCCAGAAAATCTCCGGCCCTGACTTTATTTGCTATAAGCGAGACCGGTCTGCCCATATTTCCGCAGGCCCAAGTTGAGCGCGCTGATTTTTTAAATTCTTCTTTAAAGATTTCATTTAAAAGCGTGACTGTTGTTGTTTTGCCGTTTGTTCCCGTAACGGCGAATATTTTAGCGTTTTTTATAAAGGCCAAAGCTATTTCAATTTCACTGAATATGGGAACTGACTTTTTTTTAAGATTTTTAATTACAGCGCTTGAATTGGGGATTCCGGGGCTTTTAACGGCAAAATCGCGAGAAAAAATATTTTTGGAATGGCCTCCTGTTTCAATTTTAACCTTTTTATTCAGTTTTTTTAATAGCTCGCTGTTTTTGCGCGGTTTTTTTTGTTCAGTCAATAAAACATCAAAACCTTTTGAAATAAGAAGATTGGCGCAGCATATCCCGGATTTGCCCGCTCCGATTATCAGAGCTTTTTTATTTTTAAATTCAATCGGTTTAAACATTATGTTTATTCTGTATTCCACCCAATCCATTTCCATATAAGAAATTTGCTTTGCAAACTTCTTATTCGGGAGAGTGTTGTTCTCCGTTGTTGGTTATTTGCGGCCTGTTTCGTTTGCCGTTTCTGTTGTGCCGTATCGCTGTAGCACTGCCGCGCTGTCTCGTTATCTTATCTTTAGCGAGGAAAGAGCCAAAAGCATAAGCATAACGCCTATGATTAAAAACCTCGTTGTGACCTTGGGTTCGGCTATTCCTTTAAGCTCAAAATGGTGATGCAATGGCGCCATCAAAAACAATCTTTTTTTATCGCGGAATTTATAAGAGCTCATTTGAAGTATTACCGAAAGCGTTTCAACGAGAAAGATTCCTCCGGCGATTGGCAGAAGAAGTTCTTGTTTTGTCGCTAAAGCCGAAACGCCTATGGCGCCGCCCAAAAAAAGCGAACTGGTGTCTCCCATGAAAATTTCCGCCGGATATGAATTAAACCAAAGAAATCCCAAACAGGAACCGATCATGGCCGCCAGAAAAACGGCTATTTCTCCCGAGCCCGGCACATAAATCAGTTTTAAATATTCCGCGATTTTAATATTGCCGGAAGAATAGGCGAGAATGGCAAAAGTTAAAGCGGCAAGAACTATGCTTCCGGCCGCGAGGCCGTCCAGGCCGTCGGTAAGATTTACCGCGTTGGAAGAGCCGATAATAACAATCATGGCCATGGCAAAATAAACGGAATAAAGATTTACATAAAGAGCTTTTGTATAAGGAATCAAAAGCCATGTGGAAAATTCCATATTCGGCGGATACGCGGCAAGATATGTGACAACCGCGACTGCCGTGAGTATTTGCATAAAGAATTTAAATCTTGAACTCGCGCCTTTTGGATTTCTTTTTACGAGTTTAATATAGTCGTCCATCCATCCTGTAAAAGCCAATATGACCGTGGTAAATAAAAGAAGCAATATGAAGCGATTATCCATTCTTGCCCATAAAAGAGTTGTCGTCACCAATGTTATGAAAATTAAAAGCCCGCCCATGGTGGGAGTTCCGTCTTTTGATAAATGGGTTTTAGGGCCGTCGGTTCTTTGTATTTGAAGTATTTTATAGCTTTTTATTTTTCGCACGAGATACGGGCCTATAAGCAGGCTCATGAAAAAAGAAGTTATAATCGCTCCACCCGCTCTGAATGTGATATATTGAAAAACATTCAAGGGACTTAAAAATTCGCTAAAATTATAAAGATGGTATAGCATTGTGGCTCCTTAAAAATGGCAGATTGAGGTTGAGATCAAGTTCAAGAACGACAAAAGCGCATTATAGTGATATTGTTATCATATTAACTTATTTGCTTAATATTGCCGAATTACATAATATTTTAATCGTTTTGTTGCCGTTTGTCTCTGACATCTCGCCTCTGACTTTTTTCCGTTATCCGTTGTTGCCGTTTCTCCCTGTGTAACTTTGTTCACGGGACTAACATCCTTGGCCGTCTGATAGCATTGCTTCTGATACGGCACCCGGCATAGCCTTGGAATCTTTCAGTCTAAAGACTGTGGCAGATTCCTAAGGGTGACTTCTTGCTTCTGATCTCTTGTCTCTATCGTTATTTAATACTCTCAATTATTTTTTCAAAATTCATCGCTCGCGAAGCTTTTATCAGCATGGTGCCTTTTCCGGTTTTGAATATTTTTTGCGCGTCATTAAGCCATGACAAATAGTTTTTTGAATAAGTGATGCGCGCGGATGAGTTATATTGCAAAGCCGTTTCATAAGCGTTTTTCATTTCCTGTCCTGCAAGAAATATGGAATCAAAGTTATTTTCCGCGATTAATTTTCCCAATTGCGCGTGATATTCCGGCGAATAGTCTCCCAGTTCTTTCATGTCTCCAAGAACCAAATAATAAGGCGGCGGATAATCCGATTTTAGGCAGTTAATGGCTGCTTTCATTGACTGGGGATTGGCATTATAAGCGTCAAAAATAACGGTTAATTTTCCCGATTTAAAAATTTGCATGCGCATAGGTTCCGGTTTGAAAGCCTCAAGTCCGCGTTTTATCATTTCCATTGAGAAACCATTGGCTGTGGCGGCCGCGGCGGCCGCGGCGGCATTCATTTGATTGTGAATACCTGAGACCGGAAGTTTAAGGATAACGCTTTCATTTGTTTTTTTAAATGAAAGTATAAAATCACCCGCTGTGTTTGTCGCTATAATATCGGCTTTATCATTTGTTCCGAAGCTTAATTTTTTTTCGGTATTGTTTTTTAGGCGCGTGAGAAAAATATCATCCGAATTATATATAAGGCAGCCGTCTTTTGAAATGTGTTCGACTATTTCGGTTTTGGTTTTATAAATGGTTTCAATATCACCGAAAAATTCAAGATGAGCGGGAGCTATATTGGTAATAATTGCCGTTGTTGGTTTGGCTATCGCTCCAAGTTCCGCAATATCTCCCTTGCGCGAGGCGCCCAATTCAAAAACACCGTATTTATGGCTTTTATCAAGTTCAAGCAAAGAAAAAGGCGCGCCGAATTGATTGTTGAAATTCCCTCTATTTGAGCAAGTTTTTCCTTTTTCATTTAAAATGGAAAAAAGCATTTCTTTGGTGGTTGTTTTTCCGTTTGAACCGGTAACGGTTATTAAAGGTATGTTGAATTTGTCTCTGTGGAAAGAGGCGAGTTTTTGAAGGGCTTTTAAAGTATCATCAACCGCTATCACGCATTCGGGCAAAATTTTTAAATTATTTATTTTGGTTTTTTCAATTATCCATCCTTTGGAGTTTTTCGCGATATTTGAGTCAAGAAAATCATGCGCGTCAAAAATCTTTGCTTTAAGCGCCCAGAAAAAAGCGTCTTTTGTCAAATTTCGCGTCTAAGTTACAAAAGAATTAAAAGGAGTATCTTCGGAATCTTTAATAATCTTTCCGTTTATGGCTTTAGCTAATGTTTTTAAATCAATTTTTAAATTCATAGATTTT
>DAOWGR010000107.1 GCA_030637365.1 Elusimicrobiota bacterium | reverse complement strand
GAACTCGCGGCTTTGAACTTTAAACTCAGAACTTTAAACCAATTATGAACAATACCGAACTTATATTGGCTTTGGATGTTGAAAATTTTTCAGCGGCCGAGAATTTATTGTCAAAGTTTAAAGGAATTATAAATTACTATAAAGTGGGTTCAAGCTTATTTACGCGTGAGGGGCCGAAAGTTATTGAGCTTGTTCATAAATACGGCGGACAGGTTTTTTTGGATTTGAAATTTCATGATATTCCCAATACGGTTAAAAATGCCGTGGCAAACGCGCAAAAACTCGGCGTCTATTCCGTTTCACTTCATATTTCCGGCGGAGCGCGGATGATAGAAGCATGCTCGGCTCTTGATAAAAGGCCGAAGCTTTGGGGCATAAGCGTTCTTACGAGTTTTGATGAGGAATCCTTCGCGCTGACGGGGTTTAAGGATAATATCGCTTTAACCATGAGTAAGCTTTCCGATTTGGGAGTGTCTGCCGGCTTGAACGGACTTGTTTGTTCGGGTTTTGAAATTGAAATGCTTAAAAAGAAGTTTCCCGCGAATATTGATATAGTGGCGCCCGGCATAAGGCTTGGCAATGCGGACGACGATCAAAAGAGAATCATTAATCCCAAGAAAGCCAAAGAGCTGGGAGCGGATTTTATAGTTGTCGGCAGGCCGGTGCTTAATAGCTCAAATCCCGATGAGGCTGTGAAAATTATTTTAAAGGAGCTTGAATAGATGAATGCGACCGCGATGAAAAAATACTTCAAAGAAGCCGGAGCCTTTTTAGACGGACATTTTATTTTATCCTCCGGTTTGCATAGCTCCGATTATGTTCAATGCGCCGCGGCTCTAAAGAATCCCAAGAAAGCCGAGGAATTGGGCATTATGCTCAAAAAATTATGGAAAGGAGATAAGCCTGATTTGGTTCTTTCTCCCGCGATGGGCGGTTTGATAATCGGACATGAAACCGCCAAGGCTTTCGGGGTGGATTTTATTTTTACCGAAAGGAAGAACGGAAAGATGGTTTTAAGGCGCGGTTTTCAACTTAACAAGGGAATTAGAATTATAATTGTGGAAGATGTTTTTACAACCGGTAAATCCACCATGGAAACATATGAAATAGCTAAGTCTTACGGAGCCAATGTATTGGGAGCTCTTTCAATTGTAAACAGAATGGGTTCGAAAAAATTTTATTTTCCGCATAAAAGCCTTTTGAAAATTGATTTAAAAGTTTATAATCCGATTGTCTGCCCATTATGCGAAAAAGGCCTGCCTCTGAAAAAGCCGGGCAGCAGAAATTAAACGGTTTTAGGTTCTTCGCCGGATTTTTCTTCAGGCGCAATTGTTTCAGTCGGAGAATTATCGGAAAAATCAGTGTAAAATATAAAGTAAAGAGTTCCCAGAACGCCGAAGCCGGAGGATATTACCAAAGTCATTTCCGGCGATAACAGCCAAAGCAGTCCCCCTCCCAAAGCCGCCGCGGATACCACAATATCTCTGATAAAATAATATGTGCCGTAAGCCATCGCTCTATTGTCTTCGGGCGATAAGTCCAAAATCAAGCTTTTTCTGGTGGGTTCGCCGAATTCTTTTAAGCCTCTGATTATAAAAGCTATTATCAAAGCCGCAAATGAATTTGAAAACAAAATAAATATGGGAAAAAGTGAAAAGAAAACAAAGCTTATGACGATATACTTTTTTTTGCTTTGTCGCCGCGCTCCTTCACTTTCCGTGCCGGACGCGTCCCGGGCGTTTTTTCCGCTTTTTTCCACAAAATAGGCGACCGGAATATATATAAGAATGGCCGTAATCATTTCCAGGGCGGTTAAAAGGCCGAATTGAAATGTTCCTATTTGTAGATGTTTAACGCACCAGATTACTACAAAAGCGTAGGGGATTTGTTCGCAAAACCGCACAAGTATATCCGATATCAGCAATTGTTTTAAACTTGGATTTATTAACTTAAACATTTTAAGAGGATTAAATCTGAATTTCATTTTTTCAGGCATTTTAGGGGCTTCAAGCATATTATATTGCGTGAAAATTGAAATCACTGATAATATAAAAGCTATGGAAAAGGCTACTCTGATGCCCGTTGTTTCTCCCCAAATACTTAAACATAAGCCGCCCAGAATAGGCCCCAATGCCATAGGCACCCGTCGCGTTATTGAATGAAGCGTAACGCCCATGGTTCTTTTGTCGGAAGGAATTGATTTTGATATCGCGCTCATTATGGCGGGCAGAGATATGGCGGACCATGAAATGAAAAATATGGAGCCGATAATGGCGGCTTGCCAATAGGGGAACAGTATTATTATCAAATAGCCTGTTGACGCCATGATATTAAAGAATATTAATGACTTTTTATAGCCGAATCTATCGCTTAAATAGCCGCCGGGCATGGAATAAACGGCGCTTAGAAAATTATCCAAAGCGTTTAACACCCCTATGGCAATGCTTCCTCCGCCGAGGGCCACAATATAAAGAGGAAGAAAACGCTCCCCCATTCTTTCGCCGAGCTCAACAAAAAGAACGACCGATAAAAGCACGGCAATATTCTTTTTTAATGAAAGAAATTCAATTATTTTTCGCATATTAGGAACCGGTAACCGTTTTTTGATTATAGCAAGGCGTTTTCCAATATATTTTTTGCTGTTTTTATTATACAATTAAAAATATGAATGCGATAAAATTTTCACAGAACATTTTAACCGCGGTTTTCATGGTTTTTGTTTTTTTCGGTTTAATTGTTCGCGGCTCTTATGCCGCGATATATTCGTCTAAAAATGGAAAACATACTGTGGAAGTAAAATCCGATTTTTCAGTTCATGCCGGAAAAGCTTATTATAAGGTGAAAGATGAAGATGGAAAAATCATTTCAAGATTTAAAACGAATTTGTCTCCCATAGCGATAATTCCTTTAAATAATGGAAAGAGAATAATCGGATTTTACGGCAGCGTCGGACAAGCGGTTATTATAACGCAATTGCGTTTTTACGGCATAAAGGGAAACCTTATTAAAAAGCATCAAATACTGGCAACCGGCTGCGGCGGACAAGATATAACGGAGAATGGCGAATATTATGTTTATAGCTGGCGGATGGATAAAAAAAGCGGAATAGATTTGTTTGATACGCGAAGCGGCAAAAAAGTATGGAGTAAAGCTTTTAAAAAAATGGTGAGCGGAGTTAAGATTTCAGATGACGGACAATGGGTTGTTACAATGTTTAAGAAAAGCGGCTCAAAAGAAATTCATTTATTGGATAATAAAGGGGATTTGAAATGGAAGGGCGTTATTGATACTCGCTATAATTGCGTGATAAGCCATGTAAACGAAGACGGATCCGTTTTTGAAGTGATTGAAAGCAAGATGATTTATAATGAAAAAGACGGCTATATGCATAAAAAAGAGCTAAAGAAAATTATTTATGCCAATGAAAACGGCGAAGTAAAAATACTAAAAACAATTCTTCTCCCTAAAAAATCATCCAAAAACTCTTCTTAGAAGTTTCCGCCGCGTTTTTTAGTTATTGGTTGTTGTTTGGCCGCCAAGCTGTCTTGCTGTTTTACTATAGGTTCAATTTATTGAAAAAAAGAAGTATGCCGAGAATGGCAATGATAATGCCGGAAAGTATCGGTTCTGTGCATGGAGATTAGCTGAGCGCGAAAGCGAAGCCAGTCAAAAAGTGTGTACTTTTAATTGACAAGAGGATGTTGGGGGATTGACAAATTTTATAAATCTGTTAAACTTTTATTATATAAGAAAAAACAAATTTTAGCGAAGGAGTCCGATAATGAAAAAAATCATGATAGTCATTGTGGTGTTAACCATAAGCGGTTTGGCATTCGCGAATGATTTTGAGAAGTTTAAATCGCAAAATCTTATAGAATTGTTGGATACGCAAGTGGGCATTGTGGTTGTGCCAATGTCAAAGCCGGCGAAAAAAAACGACAGCGCTATAGACAGTGTCGTGACAAAAAGCGTACAACCGAAATATTTCTTGCAAGTTAGTGATAGAGGTGATTTCATTTGCGCGGATAAGTCTGGAATAGAGGGATACAATGAAATCACTGTCAGCGAGTTGAAGGCGAATTCCCGAACAGGTGAATGCGCTGACTTAGTGGCGGCCAAGCTGAGTAATACTGATCTAAGCGGGGCTAATTTGAATGGCGCTAATCTGATAGTGGCTAACCT
>DAOWGR010000054.1 GCA_030637365.1 Elusimicrobiota bacterium | reverse complement strand
GAAGGCGGGACTATGGATACATGGGATTTTTCAGATACTACGGATGCGTATGGAGATACAGCGGTTGTTGACGACTATCCGGGAGATTCGGGCTATCATACTTCCACGGGTTGTTATAATTTTTACTATGGACGGGACATAAATTGTGATGGAGACGGCGCTGATGCGGGAGAGGGTGGCCTTGGAGGTGTTAGCAAGAACGAGTTAAGCTTTAAAGGCTATATTTATGCGGGCACCGGTTTTACCGGCTCCGGCGGCACAAGAATTTTCGGCTCTGTCTCGGTTGCTGTGGGCGGAGGTTTTAGCGGAGGCGGCTGTGATATATTTTATGACGATACTTTGGATATAAAAACCGTTAATAATGCGATAAGTAGAGTGTCATGGCATGAAGTAACTCCCGTTGAATTTTAAAAAACCACTATGTGGTTTTTTACCCCCCCGTGCTTAGATTGCGCCGTCCAATAGGCATAGCCTCTGATACGGCACTGCCATAGGCTTGTATTATTCCTCGCGATTATCCCGCTATGCGGGACGCGAGGAATTAAATCTACGGGGGGTATGAGGGGAACATGTGTGGTTTTTTACCCCGCGAATTGCTGGATGCAATTCGCAAGATGAAAGAAGTGTTCCATTTAGGAACATTACTGTTTTCTAAATGTGCCTGCCCGCCGATGCTGTGTGGCGGGCCTAGATTGCGCCGTCCAATGTATACCTCTGCCTGTCCGCCGAAGTAGTAGTGGAGGGATACGGGGGATAGATAATAAATTTAAACCACCTTTGTTTATCTATGATGAAGAAAAATATTCTCGCGAGAAATATCATTTTAATGGATTATCTTGATATTATCGCGAGCTCTTGCCAAAGGAAGAAGATTGATGTGATAGTCTTAAAAGGCGGCGCTTTTTTTTTATCTAAAATTTTTAAGCTTGATGAAAGAGAAATGACGGATGTGGATATTTTGTTAAAAAAGAAGGATGAAGAGCCGTTTAAAGAAATTTTAAAATCAAAGCAGTTTAAGGAAATGCCGGGCAGTTCGCAGGCTTATTTTAAAGTAATAGGAAAAAATGCTCCGCCCATTATCATGGATGTCCATTTTAAACTGCGCCATATAAAGGAGATTGAAACAATATGGGCGTCCAAACTTATCTCCCCTCTTGCGCGAAATCCCAATCTTTTTATTTTATCCGATGAAGATGTTTTTTTACACCTAATCGCGCACGCTTTGCTTCATCACGGCTGTTTCCCCGATAAAACAAAGAGAGATTTAATCGCATTTTTATCCCGGATAAAGGGCAATAAAAATTTGGAATCTTTTTTAAAAGCGGCGGCTGAAAAATCAAGAGATTATGGCTTGAATCCCGTCGCGTATTATCCTCTTAAAGAGATTTTTAAATCGCGTCCAGATTTATTGAGCGCGGAAAAAAATCTTTTGTTTAAACCCGCGGGCATGGAGAAAATCGCGGCTGTTTTTTTTAAACGCGCGATTGCCGGGCATTATCGGTTTTTGGAATATCTTCTTCCCGTTTTATATCGGCCCTCCATGGCGTTGGAATATGTTTTCCCAACCGGTGAATTTATTAAAAGAAGATACGGAGAAGATAATTTATTGAATGGTTTTTTGAGGCCTTTTCGCCTTCTAAAAAACATAATATATGGTCATGGATAAAATTTAATGAATAGGAATATGACCCCGCCACCTCTTTTTTTATATTTTGCAATTTTTACCAAAATAACCCTACCACTCGCTTATTTGTCGAGAGGCGAATTTCACAATTCGCAAGTGGGTGGTAGGGTAATTTGCTTTGCAAATTTACTCCGCCTGAGGCGGAGTGTAATAAAAGAGGTGGCGGGGTGAAAATTGAAATAGCGGATTTTACTTTTAAGTTTAAGTCCGAGCAAAAGAAAGTTTTGGGGATTTTGGAAAAGAGATATAAAAAATTTTTCATTGGAAGCAAGGCCGAGTTTTTTTTTGAAATTAATTTTTTAAAAAAACCTTCCTTGCCTTTCAGGCCTTCAATAATTTTTAAAGAAAAAAAGTTGATAATAAAACGCGGAGATTTCTATTGCGTTTTGGATATAAAAAACAAGAAGGGGTCTCTTGAAATAAGCCCTAAAGTTCAGAGTTTTGATTCTTTTTTAAGGGTATTGTGCAGCTGGCTTCTTATAAATAAAACCGGCTTTCTCCTGCATTGCGCGGGCGCTATCATGAATAATAAAGGCTGTTTATTCGTCGGAAAATCAGGCGCCGGAAAATCCACAATAGCGAAATGCTTTGCAGGTCACAGGTCACAGGTCACAGGTCACGAGATTTTGACGGATGAGCTTGTTCCCCTGAGGATAGAGAAAGGCAAGGTGAAAATTTACGGGTCTCCTTTTTGGGGCGAGATGAAAAATAAGGGGGAAAATAAACCGGGGGGAATTGAGCTGGAAAAGATATTTTTTTTGAAAAAAGCAAAAGTAAATAGAGTGAATGAAGTTTCCAAAAGTGAATTTTACAAGAGAATGCTAAGATGTGTGATGAGTTTTTCAAGACAAAAAAATGATTTTTTAAAAATTTCCAAAACGATAAGCGAGATTTATCGAAAAACTGAAGTTTTTGATTTGAAATTTTCAAATCGCGATGATTCTTTTTTTAATATAATATAGTCCGTTAGGCTATAAGGCAATTGGGCAACAAGGTAATTAGGCCGTATGAATTTTTTTGCGTTTTCCGTGAATCTTTTGCGGTTTTTGCGCTTACACAAGGTGATAGGATGATGAAATTCAAAATAAAATCCAAACTCGCTTTTAGGAATATAGGCGGCGTTTTTTTTATAGTTGACGCTGAAAAAGAAACGCTTCACGAATTAAACGAGCAGGGAAGTTTTATTTGGAAACTGATTGTCAAAGAAAAAAAATCTGATGAGATAGTGAAAAAAACAAGCGAAGAGTTTGAAGTAAGTGAAAAGCGGGCAAGGGAAGATTTTAATGATTTTGTCAATAAACTTAAAGAGAAAGGATTGCTTAAGCATGTTGCCAAGGGGTGAATTATGTCCATAAATATAAAGAAAAAGAAATATCAAAAACCGGATATAAAAAGCGAGAAAATTTTTGAGACTGCCGCGCTCGCTTGCGCAAAATGCCAAAATGGTCCTACCGGCCAGGCCGCGTGCAGGGCTTTGCGCCGTTGGTCGTAACCCGAATTCTTTAACCAAAGAATTCGAGAGGCTTTAGGCGGAAGGTAATAAGGCGCAACCTTTTTATTTCGCGACTATAGTGATTTTGCCGTTCGGGATTTGGGTGTTCCTTATTGCCGTATTGCCTAATTCCCTTGTTGTCTAACCATATTATGATTAAAGCCATAAAAGTCAAAGGCAGCAGCATGAAACCTATTTTTAAAGAAGGAGATATAGCGTTTATTTCTCCTTTGTCCTTTCATCCTTTTATCTGCAACCTGCAGTCTGTGGCCTGTAACCTTAGTTTGGGTGATTGCGCGGTTTATAATTTTGAAGGACAAAATCTTCTTCATAGAGTTATCAAAATAGTTTTAAACGGTATATGGGTTCAGGATGACGGACAAGTTATGCCTTTACATTTTATAAAGTGGAGCAATGTTCTGGGCAGGGTAGCTTCAAGGAACCCGTTAAAAAACGGTTTTTCAGGGCTTATTTATTTTAATTTAAGAAAGATTTATAGAAATATATTGCGCGTTGAACGAATAGAAATTGAGTGATTAAGAGATTAAGTAATTTCTGCCGTTACTTCTTTGGCGTTTTCCATATATTACATAGGTGAGTTCACTGAAGATTCAGTGACGGGAAGAAATAATAAGAAATTTCTTTATTCACATATCATCTTATCAACATATTTTCGTATTTACTATTTATGTCTGAAAATCTCATAGCCTCGCGATTGACCGAAGTTTCTCTCAATAAAAACATTCCGCTTATAGGCACCTTGGAGCTTACTTATCGATGTCCGCTTAAATGCGCGCATTGCTATTTGCCTCAAACTTGCGGAAGAGTTCCGGTTTTGGCTGAAAAAGAATTATCAACCGATGATTGGAAAAGAATTTTAAGGCAAACAAAAAAGGCCGGCTGTTTGTATATTGTGTTTACCGGCGGCGAGCCTCTGTTGAGAAAAGATTTGGCGCAATTATGCCGATACGCGGCAGACTTAAATTTTTCCGTTCAAATATTTTCCACCGGTTTTAATTTGACCGAGAAATTGTTGAGAAAACTTAAAGATTGCTCTATCTCGTCTTTTGAAATGAGTTTTTACGGCAGAAAACACATACATAATAAAATAACGGGAGATGGAAATTCATTTGATATGACATTAAAAGCGGCAAAACGCGTTGCCGCAAGCGGCATAGCCGTCAAATTCAAAGCTCCGCTTATGCGCGAGAATTTTAGCGAGATGGCTTATATAAGAACCGTTTGCAAGAAATACGGCTTTAATTACAGTTTTGATCCGATTATAGCCCCCGCCAATGACGGAAATAGGCAAGCTCTCAAATATCGCATTACAAAAACTCAAATAAAAGCGTTGTTGAAAGATCCCAAGTTGGATTTTTTATCAGATTGCGGCCAAGAAGGCGGAAATAAGCAAGAAGATTTTTTTTGCGGCGCCGGTAAAAATGTTTTTGGAGTAAATCCTTACGGTGAAGTTTATCCCTGTCTTCAATTGCCGGCGGTAATTGGAAATCTTCGCGAAAAAGCCTTCAATGAAATTTGGAATAAGTCTATATGGCTTAAAAAATGGCGTGAGCTTAAAGTCCGGGATTTAAAAGAATGTTCGGAGTGTAAATATCTGAGTTTTTGTAATAGATGCCCCGGTTTAAGCTTTGTGGAAGAAGGGGATTTAATGGGGCCTTCCCGCATTGCTTGCGATATCGCCAAAATGCGCCATTCTCTATTGAGCGAGCGATAATTAACCAAATACACCTCCGAGGTGTATTTGGTTGACAAAAGTTACTTTTCTATGTCTTGACAATAGTATTATATGTGGTAGAATATTTATATTGAGAGATGAGAAGCGAGGTCTCTTTATTTTTTTGTTTTGCCATTGGACATAACATGTCCAATGGCTATTGTGTTTTAGGAACAACAGTGTTAAAAAGGAGTTTATATGAGAATGAATAAAACACTTGCTTACGGACTTGCGTGTCTGCATTATTTGGGAAATCAAAGACATAGAAAATGGAATGAGGTTTCGGATATAGCCTCATCGCAGAATTTGCCGGTACCCTATGCCAATAAAGTTCTTCAGGCTTTGGTTAGAGCGAATTTTGTTGAATCTCAAAAAGGCAAGGGGTACAGGCTTAACAAAGATTTGGATGATATAACGGTTTGGAATTTAATGGAGGCTTTTACATTTAATCATGCTCCGAGCAGCAGCGAAGAAACTCTTATAAAGCTTTATGAAACTTTGAAAGAGAGGGTTAATCACTGGCTTATGGGGCTTAGTGTTCAAGACATTATTGAAATGATGAAAGCCGAGGAAGAGCGGAAAAAAAATAAAGACAATGGTTGAAAATCTTATTGAAAGATTGGTAATTATGAATTTAAATTTTAGGAAAATGGGCGGAATTATAAAACGCGAATTTTTTTCACGGGTTTTTCTTATTTCCATTTTTAATAATTTTAAATTTTCCATATTTGCTTTGCCTTTTGTAAAATTGCTTTTTATACTGTTTTTTATGGGAGTTTTTTTAACAGATTTTGCGGTTTCTTCGGTTCAGGCGGCGACAAAGCTTTATTTACAAAATGAAGCATCCGCGGATCTCGGCGCGGATGAGGAAAGAAAATTGATCACAACCGCGGGTTCCGCGGTAGTTACCTATACTAAAACTTCAGTTGTGGGGCCGGTTACGCCGCCAACTTCCGCCACTCAATTCACGCAACTTGCCGCTGGGAATACTATTACCTGGTATTCCGATCCCCTTGCAGCAATCACTATTTCGGGGGATATTACTTTTAATATATGGGCGGCGGAAAGCAAGACCAATACCAATGCCACTATAACGGCTGAACTTTTAAAATATAAAGATTCGGACGGTAGTCTTTCGGTGATATCTTCGGTTGTTCTTAGCCGAGTGGAATTACTTACCGCGATAACTTTGCAAAATTGGACTGATAATACTCCGACCTCAGCCGTTCTTGAAAACGGAGATAGATTGGCTTTAAGGGTTTATATTGATGACGCCAATACTGTAACAATGAGGGGCGGCAATGATATGACCATCACCCTTGGCGGGGGAACAGGCGGGGTTAGCGGGGATTCATGGGTTCAAATTAGCGAAGATTTGGGGATTGCGGCTCCCGTTATAAATTCCATTAATGAAGTTGAAGCCAGATGGATTTCGGCTGATTGGCAATTGGTTTCAGGCGCGACCGGTTATACTTTGGCGGCTTCGGGAAGTTCAGGTAATCCTCCTTCAATTTATGCTTCAAGCACGACATTAGGCGATTTAAGCGCAAAAGTGGATGCTCCAGCGCTAAGCCCGAATACCACATATTATCTTTTTGTAAGGGCAAATGGCCCCGGTGTTTCAAGTTTATGGTCGGTTTATCCAGCTACTTCAACATTGCTTGAGAATGTTCCGATATTTACAAATTTCACAAATGTGGCTGAAACAAGCGTTCAATTCAATTGGTCCGATGGAGGTAATCCTGCCGGAACATTATACAGGGTATTGAGTTCCGATGATGAAAGCTTCTCCACTTTCGTAACAAGCGACACCTATAATTTATATCTGAGCACGGAAGGATTAAGCGCGAACACAACTTATTATTTCAGGGTTGCCGGCGTGAACAATAATAATATTGAAACGAGTTTTACATCAGACGCGTCAACATCCACCTTGGCAAATCAGCCGTCCGATACAAGCTTTAGCGGCATAACGGAGGATACGATTCAATTCAATTGGACGGCAAACGGCAATTCCGATGAGACACTTTATCGCGTTTTAAGTTCAACCGCTTCAGATCTTTTAAATCCCAATGGCGCGGTGGTGGTAACTTCAGACACATATAATCTGTATTTAAGTTCAACAGGTTTAACTCAATTTACCGATTATTACTTTGTGGTGTCAGCCAAAAACAATAATGAAATTTTTTCAACTTATACTTCGCCGGTTGCGGAAATGACTTTGGGAATTGGTGAAATAGGCGCTCCGATAGTAGGTTTATTTACAGATGTGAATTTTAATTTTATTGAGGCCGATTGGCAATTGGTTTCGGGAGCTACGGGGTATACTTTGTCCGCGTCTGTTAATCCGGATAATCCACCTTCGCCTATTCTCGTTTCCAGCACCACTTTAGGTGATTTAAGCGCGAAACTTGAAACTTTAACCCCGAATGCGACTTATTATATTTTCGTGAGAGCAAACGGAAATGGAACCTCAAGTTCATGGTCGGCTTATCCCGCTACATCAACCTTGGTTGAATACGCGCCGGTATTTGATAATTTCACAAATGTGGCTGAAACAAGCGTTCAATTCAATTGGTCCGATGAAGGTCATGCCGCAGTAACATTCTACAGGGTATTGAGTTCCGATGATGAAAGCTTTGCGACATATGTGACAAGCGACACCTATAATCTATATCTGAGCACGGATGGATTAAGCGCGAACACAACTTATTATTTCAGGGTTGCCGGCGTAAACAATAATAATATTGAAACGAGTTTTACATCAGACGCGTCAACATCAACTTT
>DAOWGR010000143.1 GCA_030637365.1 Elusimicrobiota bacterium | reverse complement strand
TTCTCCTTAACCTCTTCCACTCCCGGAGTGGAAACGGTTTTTAACCGATAAACGATTTGTAATTATCTCTATTTACCAACTTCACTTCGGTTTTTGGATACGAAACAGAAAAAGCTTTTGGAACATGCATCTTGCCTATTTTCCATTTTATCTCAAAAGCCGACATTATTCCGTCATATTCCTCAATATAATCAATTTCCTGCTTCTGCAAAGTTCTCCAAAAATAGGCTTGTCTGTCAAAACCATTGTTATTGAGAAATTTTTTTCTTTCCGCGATAATAAAATTCTCCCAAATCCCTCCGACATCTTGTCTTAAATTTAAAGGATTGAGATTATTTATCAAAGCGTTTCTTATTCCGGTATCATAAAAATATATTTTCCTCAGCCTTTTCAACTCACTTCTTAAATTCCTGCTAAAAGGCCCAATCCTAAAAATTATAAAAGCTTTTTCAAGAATTTGCATATAACTGGCGATGGTTTTTTTATCAACGCCCAATAAATTTGATAATTCATTGTAAGAGACTTCATTTCCAATTTGAAGAGCTAAAGCCTGCAGTAATTTCTCAAGCAATTCCGGATTTTTAATATTTTGATACTTGAGAACATCTTTGTATGAATAACTTCTCGCTAAATTTTTGAGATTAATATCGACATTATCTTTAGTGACAACAACTTCAGGATACATGCCATAAATCATTCTTTTTTCTAAAAAACGATCCATTTCCAAATCCGAATAAACAGAGGCTACCTCTTCAAAAGAAAAAGGATAAAGAAAAAATTCAATTTTTCTGCCTGTTAAAGGCTCTGATATTTTGTCTGAAAGTTCAAAAGAAGAAGATCCCGTAGCCAAAATCTGAACTTCGGGAAAATTATCAAAAGCTAATTTAAGCGTGTGTCCGATATTTTTAACTTGTTGAGCTTCATCAAGTATGACCAGTTTTTTATGCCCAAAAAAGGATTTTAATTCCGTGGATGTTTTATCGGTTAAAGCGGCCCTGATATCCGGCTCATCGCAATTTAAATAAATTGAATTGTCCGGATAGTTTTTTTGAATTTCTTTAACTAAAGTCGTTTTCCCAACTTGTCGCGCGCCATAAAGGATAATGATTTTTCCCTTAAATAAGCCATTCTCTATGCTTTTTTGAATAGTTCTCTTAATTATCATATATTTTGGGGAGTCCACTCCCCTAATTCAATAGTATTATAGTGAATAAATCCAAAAATGTCAAGAACAATACCCCTTAACCACTTCCACTTCGGGAGTGGAAACGGTTTTATTTATAGTTCTTTTTGAGCCAATTGGAATAAGCCGCGGTCTTTATTTTTTTTACCCAGCTGTCATTTTCCAGATACCAATTGACAGTGGCTTTTAAACCGCTTTTAAAAGAATGCTCGGGCTTCCACCCCAGTTCTTTTTGAATTTTAGACGCGTTTATGGCGTATCTTCTGTCATGGCCTAAACGATCTTTGACAAAAGTTATTAATTCGCCGTATTTTTTAATTTTTCTCTTTTTGAAAACCGGATTGTTTCCGGCGGGACATTCCGCGTCTAAAATGCCGCAGATTTTTTTTACCACATCAATATTCTTCCTTTCGGAATTTCCGCCTATATTATAAGTTTCGCCGATTTTTCCTTTCTTTATAATTTGCCAAATAGCCGAACAATGATCTTTAACATAGAGCCAATCGCGAACACTTTTTCCGTCCCCGTATATGGGCAGGGGTTTGCCGTCCAAAGCGTTTAAAATAATCAATGGAAGAAGTTTCTCCGGAAATTGATAAGGGCCGTAATTATTTGAGCAGTTTGAAATGGTAATCGGCAAGCCATAGGTATGATAATAAGCGCGAACCAAATGGTCGGAAGACGCTTTTGAAGCCGAATAAGGGCTTCTGGGGTCATAAGGCGTGGTTTCTTTAAAAGCTCCCGTTCTGCCCAAAGAGCCAAAAACTTCATCCGTGCTTATATGGTGAAACCTGACATTCTCGCGCTTTCCCCAATATTTTCTTGAAACATCCAATAAATTAAATGTCCCCATAATATTTGTTTCTATAAAAGCTTTCGGCCCGTGAATAGAGCGGTCCACATGGCTTTCGGCCGCGAAATGAATAACGGTATCAATTTTGAATTTTTTAAAAATCTTTTCAATTTTCAAATAATCGCATATATCAACGCGCTCAAAAAAATACTTTTTACATCCGTATTTCTTTTTAATATCGGCTAAATTTGAAGGATTTGCCGCGTAAGTAAGCTTATCGCAATTTATTATTTTGCCTTTAAATTTTGTTTCTTCAAATAAAAAGCGAATAAAGTTTGAACCTATAAACCCGCTGCCGCCCGTAACCAATATATTTGTTATTTTCATACATCCTCCAAAACCACTTCGTGCGTTCCGGGAACGCACACAACTATTCCATAATTAGACATTTTATTTTAGCAAGTTCTCTTTGATAGTCTATGCCATCATCAACAAAATCTTGATATTTTTCAAATGAAAGGTTTATATAATCCTTAAAATCACAAATAATTGTGTCGCCTTTGCCAATATATTCCAAATATGAAGAATGATTCCAATTCTCAGGTTTATCCACAATATGCGCTGTAACGGCATTTAGGTGAATATATCTTGTAAGATGCATAAGCTGTTCATCATTTTGAACCAAGACATTTTTAAATCTGCCTTGCCACAACGGACCAACCCGCTTATGTCTATTGTTAAAACTCAATGTATAACTCTTTTGAAGATAGTTGATGTAATCAGAAATTCCATTGTCGCTTTCTTGCCGCAGTATCAAATGAAAATGAGTTGGCATAATTGCATAAGCGATTATATTGACAATATCTTTCTTGTTCGCCACATCCTCAGAATCCTTAGGATACTCAATAAATCTGGAAAACTTCAAATCCTTCTTCCCCTGCTTATAAAAAACCATTTCTTTTATAAACCTTTCATAGTCATTATTGGTATTGAAAATTTTATAACCGGCAATACTTTTGTTGAAAATATGATATGTTTCTCCATTAGAAAGCAGATTTTTTCTAATCGGCATATATTATTCCTTAATAACCATGTCCGTTCCCGGAACGGACATGGTTAAAATTTAATATTCCTTAATAATGGCAATTCTTTATCTTTATCGGATAGCAACGGACTTTCAACCGGCCAATTTATATTTATCTGACTGTCGTTCCAAATTATTCCCGCGTTATGCTCTGGCGAATACTCATCGGAACATTTATAGCCTATTTTGGACGTTTCGCTCAAAGTTACAAAACCGTGGGCGAAACCTTCGGGAATATAAAGCATGTTTTTATTTTCGGCGGAAAGTTCCGCGCACACCCATTTGCGAAAATAAGAAGAATTCGGCCTGATATCAACGGCGACATCAAAAATCTTTCCGCTTAAGCATTGAACCAGTTTTCCCTGCGCTTTGGGGCTTTTTTGAAAATGGAGACCTCTTAAAACATTCTTTGAGGAAAAAGATTGATTATCCTGAACAAAATCACAATTTATTCCGCCTTTGATAAACTCGGTTTTTTTATAAGTTTCAAGAAAAAAACCTCTTTCATCGGAAATCACTTTCGGAGAAACCAAAATAACTTCCGGAATTTCAAGTTTTTTAAATTCAAAAGGCATATGCGTTATTAGAGTTAAAAAGCCAGACGACTTGACAGTAAGACCGCTAGGCTGCCGAACTACTCTCTGATTTCTCCTCTCTACTCACTGTCCGAAGATACTCTCCATAATCATTCTTATAATTTCCGGCAAGCGCGAGTAATTGTTCTTTATTTATATAGCCCGATAAATAGGCGACTTCTTCAATGCAAGCGACTTTAAGCCCCTGCCTTTTCTCAACCGTGGCTATGAACTCGCTCGCGTCAAGCAAACTTTCGTGAGTCCCCGTATCCAGCCAGGCAAAACCGCGTCCCATAAGCTCAACGCGCAATTTATTTTTCGCGAGATACGCTTTATTTAAATCCGTTATTTCAAGCTCGCCTCGCGCCGAAGGCTTTAAATTTTTCGCTATTTTTACAACTTCATTATCATAAAAATAAAGCCCCGTAACGGCATAATTGGATTTTGGCGATTTGGGTTTTTCCTCTATGGATAAAACCTTTCCGTCTTTATCAAAATCAACCACGCCATAACGCTCCGGATCTTTTACATAATAACCGAAAACATTTCCCCCGCCATTCTCTTTTACGGCGGAAACGGCTTTTCTCAAAATACCGCTAAGCCCCTGGCCGTAAAAAATATTATCGCCGAGAACAAGACAAGCGTCATCGCCGCCAAGAAACTCCTCGGCGAGAATAAAAGCCTCCGCGATGCCCTTTGGCGCGTTTTGAACCTTATATTCAAAATTCAAGCCAAGATGAGCGCCCGTGCCAAACAATTCTTTAAATTTTGGCAGATCCTGAGGAGTTGAAATTATCAATATGTCTTTGATTTGAGCGAGCATTAACACCGATAAAGGATAATATACCATCGGCTTATCGTAAACCGGCAGTAATTGTTTGCATATTGTTTTTGTAATCGGATAAAGCCTTGTGCCGGAACCTCCGGCAAGTATAATTCCTTTCACCCTACCACCTCCTTAACATTTATTTTTTAAACCGCCTAAACAAAGTTTTCTTTCCGCGAAAGCTTACAATGGCATTATAAAAATAAATGTAGACTAAAGCAAAGGAAATAGCGAGAAGCGGCAAAACAAGAGTATTGGCGTGAGCGTAACCGGCCGCTATATCAAACAATACAACTGTCGGGATTATATACATCAAAACTTTATGGTTTTTTCTGGACAGTCGCTTAAATATCAATGTGTGCAAATGCAGATTATCCGCCATTAAAGAACTCTTCTTGGATATAAATTTCCTGCGATACATTGAAAACAAAGTGTCAACAATCGGATAGGCGAAAATAACTGCCGGGAACCACGGCGAAACCCCCTCGTTTCTATTGACAAAAAGAATGGATATAAAGGCCATGGTAAAACCGCTGAAATAAGCCCCCCCGTCCCCCAAAAAAATCCTCCCCTTTGGAAAATTCCAAACAAAAAAACCCAATATGGCGGCTCCCATAACGGCGCATAAATTAAAAATTAAAAAATCATTGTAGAAATAAGCGAATCCCGCTAAAAAAAACAAAGCGACTATTGAAATTGAACTTGAAAGCCCGTTAACTCCGTCAATTATATTTATGGAATTGGTAAGTCCCGTTACGGCGAATATGGTAAACGGAACAGCTATAAAAAGCGGAAGATTAAAGCCTATATTCAAAATAACGGCATTATCCAATCCCAATAACATTAAACAAGCGACGCCGGCGATTAAACACAGCCTTAACCTCGGAGTTACATTGTGTTTTATGTCTTCATAAAAGCCAATCGCGAAAATCAAAAGCGTTATCAAAACAAAATAAAGGTTAAACTCAAAAAACCAAGCTCCCGTTAAAAAACTTAAAACTATTCCCAATCCTCCCGCTCTGGGCGTGGGGTTTTTATGGCTTTTTCGATTTTTATATTTTTTTCGGTTTTCAATTTTTGAACCGGATTTTATGTCGTCAATGGCGATATTATGTTTATGAGATAAAACAATGACTAAACCGTTGATTGCCACCGAAACAATAAACACACTAAACGCAATAAACAAAGAAGCCATTATTATATTTTAGCAATTTTGAAACGCTAATTAATGTAACAAAGGATACATAAGTGTTATTAGAGTAAAGCGTGCATTGCGTTGAGCATTACACTACTAACCCAATAAACGCTAATAACGCGATGAACGCTAACATGATATAATTACACCCATGAAATTGCTGTCAATTTTTATTCTCACCCTGCTGAGCGCGCGGGGCCTGTGCGCCGAACATACATTTAAGCCGATTGACTCGGTGAAATCGGAAATCTTTTTTACAGATGAAAACACCCATTTGATGGAAGGGCAAGACGGACTGAAACTTAAAAAAGGCTTAAATTTATTTCTCTTTGAAGACGGTTATTTTTCAGCGGGGAACAAATTTATTTATTACAAATTCAAACAAACCTTAAACGACGACAAAACTTCAGCCGAAATATTCAAAGCTTTCTTTAAATACACATTCGCCAAATTCTCGTTTGAAATCGGCAAAGACAATGTAAATGTCGGGCCCGGAGAAAACGGCCTCTTGCTTTCCAAAAACGCCCCGCCCTATCCGCTCATAAAACTGCAAACGGAAGAATATTTAAACTTTGCCGGAAAATGGTCTTTTTTAATGGTTGACGGCTGGCTGAATGAAAAACGCGATGATATTTCAAATCCAAAAATATTCCTTTTTCGCCTGACTTATAAACCGTCCGATTTTATTGAACTGGGAGGAACCCGTTCAACAATGTATGGCGGAACCGGACGCCCCGAATATAAAATCTGGGAATATCCTACGCTTTTATTGGGCAAAGCTGAAAATATAACAGGCTCAAAATTTGATAATGACGGCTTCGCGGCTTTTGACATATCCGTTTTTATTCCAAAAAACAAACTGCCCGCCGCCGTCAAAAAAATGAAAATATACTATCAAGACGCCGGCACCGATATGTCGGCATTCTGGCAAACGGAAGACTCCGGATATCATTTCCCCTTCGGCTTTAAACTCCAGCTTCACGCTTATCAAACCGGCATATTAATGGAAACCGAAAAAGATGTCTTCAGAATTGAATTTGCTTGCGCCAATCCCTTTTTTTACACCCATCATTGGTATTTTGACGAGGGTTATACCTATAAAGGCTTCTCGCTCGGCCATCCTTATGGCAGAAACATGCAAAATATGTTTTTCAAGCACAAACGCCAAATAAATAAAACAGCTTCATTTGAGTATAAACTGGGCCTGCTCATTCAGCCGGCTTTTAATACCGCCGAAAAAATGAAAAGATATTATCTTTCGTTTAAAACAAACAAGGATTATGGCAATATACTGGCGGGCACATACATAAGATTGGATAAAACCGACAATTATGATTCGGACTTTTCGCCGACTCAATACAATATAATCACAAAAAATAAAACATTCTTCACAATAGGCTATTCTCTAACCTATAAATTTTAGTCGGGTTTCCCCGTGGATTAGAATAGTTTTGGTTATGCTATATCCCCCGCGTGGTTATACTCAAAAATGTCC
>DAOWGR010000138.1 GCA_030637365.1 Elusimicrobiota bacterium | reverse complement strand
TTCCCATTCTTTAATATTGGCCAAGCCATCTTCCTTGGAACATAATCTGGCGCTGCCAAAAATAACTATGGTGGATTTTATGCCGTATTTCTTAAGATATACTTCAGGCTTTAAAAGTTCAAGCTGAAGCCGCAGAGGCCTTAATTCCGGCGTACTCATAAAATCAATATCGCCGTACGCCTTTTTATAAGCGCGCGCGTTTCTTAATTTCAAAACCATCTTTTCCAAATTATTTTTCTCAGTCATAGTTTTCCTCTTTCAACCATTCACCTTTGATAGGGGCGAACGGCCGTTCGCCTCTACTTTAGCCCATTCTTGAATTCTTTGAGCTATTTTATCCGCCGAAATACCCAAGTCTTTATAAAGTTCTTCAGACTTGCCCTGTTCAACATAAGCGTCGCCGATACCCATATTAAAAACATCCGCTTTAATTGAATTGCTATTTAACCATTCCAGAATTGAAGAGCCGAAACCGCCCATCAGAGCATTGTCTTCAACCGTCACAATTTTGTTTGAAAGCGCGAGGGCTTCTTTAATTAAATCTCCGTCCAAAGGTTTTACAAATCTCATATCGGCCACGCCAGCGTCAATCCCTTTTTCTTTAAGCGCTTTAGCGGCTTCAAACGCCGGATAAACCCTGTTGCCTACAGCGAGAATATTCACATCCGCGCCTTTCTTTAACCATTCACCCGCGCCAAGCTTATAAGATTTGAATTTATCGCTTATTTTTACGCCCGTTCCTTTTCCTCTGGGATAACGAATCGCCACGGGCTTCTTTAAAGTTAAGGCTGTTTTAAGAGCGTTTCTCAATTCATTTTCATTTGAAGGCGCCATAATAACCAAATTGGGCAGTATCCGCAAAAAACTTATATCAAAAACTCCGTGATGAGTCGGCCCGTCGTCGCCCACTATTCCCGCTCTGTCCATGACCATTACAATCGGAATTTTTTGCAAACACACATCATGCATAATCTGGTCAAAAGCTCTCTGCATAAATGTTGAATAAATATTCACTATGGGCTTGAGTCCGGCAGCCGCGAGACCCGCGGCGAATGTTATGGCATGCTCTTCAGCTATGCCCACATCAAAATAACGCTTTGGATATTTATCTCTAAAAGCGGCAAGCCCCGTGCCTTCCGGCATGGCGGCCGTAATCGCCACTATTTTTTTGTCTTTATTTGCAAGTTCAAGCATGGCATCGGAAAAAACTTGGGTAAATGACGGCGTGTTTCCCGGCTTGCCGTTAAGCTCTCCGGTCTCAACATCAAAACTCCCCGCTCCGTGAAATTCGGTAGGCTCCATTTCAGCCGGCTCATACCCCTTTCCTTTTTTTGTGACCACATGCAATAAAACGGGCCCTTTAACTTCTTTTAAACGAGCAAAAACTTCAATCATTTCCTTTATGTTATGGCCGTCTATGGGGCCAAAATAAGAAATCCCCATTTCTTCAAAAATCATTCCCGGAAAAAACATAGCCTTTGTTCGTTTGGCTATTTTAAAAGCGTTTTTTCCCCACGATTTAAATCTGCTGAGAAAAACTTCCAATTTTTCTTCGGTATCCTGAATGGTGCCGGGAGCGATAATTTTCGCGAGTATCTTGCCGAGCATTCCCTCTCTGCGCGAAATAAACATCTGATTATCATTTAAAACTATCAGCATATTCGTTGAAAGATGCCCTATATTCTGCATCGCTTCCCATGACATTCCTCCCGTCATGCATCCGTCGGACACGACAGCCACAACTTTATAATCGGCTTTAAGCCTGTCTCTCGCCTCGGCCATTCCGCAAGCAGCCGAAAGAGCCGTTGAAGCGTGACCGGCGCCAAAGGCGTCATATTTGGACTCATCCCTTTTTAAAAACCCGGAAATGCCGCCTTTTTGGCGAAGAGTGTTAAATTTTTTAAGCCTGCCGGTAAGTATTTTATGTGCATAGGTTTGATGACCCGTATCAAAAACGATCTTATCCTTGGGGGTATTGAAAACATAATGAAGAGCGGTTATCAAATCAGCAGCTCCGAGACTGGATGCCAAATGCCCGCCCGAACGGCTTATATTTTCAACTATAACCCCTCTTATTTCAGCGGTTACTCTGGAAATATCTTCAATATTTAATTTCTTCAAATCTTTGGGGCTTTTAATCTTAGTCAATAATTCCATTTAATAAAACTCCTTAAATACGGCAGGTTAAAAACGACAGGTTAAGATTAAGGCTGAGAACAACAAATGACAAAAAGCAAAATTACATATGGCGCTGTTTTTATCTATAAATCTCAACCTTGACCTTAATCTTAGTCTGCAGTTTATTTATCGCGCTTCACGATAAAATCGGCTATTTCATGCAATACTTCTTTTGCTTTGCCGCTTCGGCTCACTTTATCAAGCTCTTTATGAGCTTTGGAAATAAGTTTTGCCGCGTGAATATTTGACTCTTCAATGCCAAACAAAGAAACATATGTAAGTTTTTTATTTTTGGCGTCGCTTCCCGTTTTACCGAGTTTCTTTTTATCACCCACAATATCCAGCACATCATCAACTATTTGAAAAGCCAAACCTATGCACCTGGCATAATTGGATAAATGCTTGAAATCCTTAGGCGAAGCCGAAGCCAAAACGGCTCCCATTTCAACACTCGCGCAAATTAAATCGGCGGTTTTATGCAAATGTATATGATTTACAAGAGCATTCGCGGTTTTAAAAAAAGTTTTGTTTGAGTGGAGAGAACGCTTTTTTCCCGAAAGAAAACCCTCGGCCTCAAGATCCGCCGCTTGTCCGCCGACCATGCCGCCGGCTCCCGCGTACTTGGCCAAAATCCTCATACAATCCAAAACATTTTTTTCTTTTATATTTCTCGTTTCCGCGTTATGGCCCAAAATACTAAAAGCGTTGGTAAGCAAAGCGTCTCCGGCCAAAACCGCCAAAGCTTCGCCAAAAACCTTATGATTGGTGGGTTTGCCTCTCCTTAAATCATCATTGTCCAAGCTTGGCAAATCATCATGAATAAGAGAATAGGTATGAACCATTTCAATAGCGCAAGCCGCAGGCAGAACATCTTCTTTCCCGCCGCCAAATATTTCATACGCGGAGGTCAATAAAATGGGCCTTAGCCTTTTGCCGCCGGAGCTCAAAGAATAAAGCATAGACTTTTGCAATGCCTGAGGAACATCTTGCAAAGCTTTTATAAACACCTTTAACGCTTTATTTGTAAGGGAAGTTCGTTCACTGAAATGCTTTTTAATATCCATTCTCGCCTAATTATAGCAAAAAACGGCAGATTAAGATTAAGGTTAAGGTTAAGCAAAAATCAGTCAGCCAAATGGGCAATTAATTGTTTTTAGTTGCTATACCATGTAATGAATTCATACCACCGGGTTTCAACCGTCCATTTTTTGGGAGCCTTTTTGTCAACTGCGGATAAAAATTTCTTCTCCGCCATTTTATCAGCAAGATTGAAACTGCCAAAATCAATACCTTTTAAAATTTGCATATCTCCGGCTTTAATTACAGCCGCAAAACAAAACATAATTATCGCCATTAAATAAATTTTTTTCATTAATATAGTATAACCGCTTTATACCTTTCTTTAAAAGGGTCTTTAGTCCTGTTGTTTTTGCCCTTAAGCCTGTTTGTAAAACGTGTTTTCATAATGGCGCTCATCGCGCCACAAACAAATAGTGAGATAATAAAGGAATTAGCTCAATCTTTTCAGATTGTCATCAGTTAGGCGAAATCTGCAGAGGAATGAACCGAAAGGTTTGTAAATTCTCTATCGCGCTTCTCGTACTTTGTGGCTTTATTTGCCTTCTGATTTCTTGCTGTTACTTAATCTCTCAATTTCTCAATCACTTAATCACTATTCATGGCAGCCCAAAGGGCTGCGGCTACATTTATGTATAGGAATTTCAAAGTTTGGTATTTGGAGTTTGGTCGTTCGCAAAGTTTCCGACACTTGATGAAGCATAGCTTCGTTGTTTGTATATTATTTAGAATTTGATATTT
>DAOWGR010000034.1 GCA_030637365.1 Elusimicrobiota bacterium | reverse complement strand
GTCCTTGCCATAAGAGCCGGCTTCCTGCCTGAAACATGAAGTAAAAGCCGCGTACTTGATAGGCAGCTTAATTTCATCAACTATGGAATCTCTATGAATATTGGCTAAAGGAACTTCAGCGGTCGGCACAAGATAAAGAGAATTATCTCCGGCTATGCGATAAAGATCTTCTTCAAATTTAGGTAATTGCCCCGTGCCAATCAGTGAATCTCTTTTAATTAAAACCGGCGGCATAATTTCCAGATAATCATTTTTAACCGTATGAATATCCAGCATCAGCCCGATTATCGCTCTCTCAAGTTTGGCTCCCCGGCCTTTCAATAAAGCAAATCTGGAACCCGCCAATGAAGAAGCGGTTTTAAAATCAAGTATATTCAGAGCCTCGCCGAGGGCGTGATGATCCAAGGGCTTAAAATCAAAATCCCTTTTATGCTCCATATTTTCACTGATAATATCATTATCTTCGGCACTTTCACCAATCGGAACGCTTTCATGAGGCATATTCGGCACAATAAGAGAAAGATGTTTCATCTCTTTTTCAATTTCTGAAAGTCCGTCTTCTTTGGACTTCATAATATCCTTTATCTTATTTGCTTCGTCAAGAACATCTCGCGCTTCTTCATCTTTTTTGGCGATTTTTAAATCTTTAATTTTTTTGGTAATTTCATTTCTTTTGGAGCGCAAAGCTTCAATATCGGTTAAAACCTCGCGATAAAAGCCGTCCTTATCCATTAAATCGTTAAAAACTTCAAGAGCTTTTTCCCCTCTGCTTTTAATGGTGTTTCTGGATTTTTCAGGATTCTTGCGAATAAATTTAAGATCAAGCATTATAAATTCCCGTTAGAGCTTTTGGTTCACAGCCTTATTGCTTGGCGATAATCAGTGATTGATAAATATTTTTATTTAAATCATCGCCTTTTCTCGGCTCAATCATTATTTCCAGGCCAATGGCATCTATCCAAAACCCGTTATTTCTAAGCTTTTTCAATTCCTTATTTATGCCGGTATTTATAATCTTTACCGTTTGCGCGCAGGCGGGCTTTATCTTGGAAATTCTTAATTCTTCAATACGAAAGGGAACAGACCAGATAGCCGTATCCTCCGCGGAATTCAGTTTTATTATTCTAAAATTGAGCGCGTATCTTAAAACCAAACCTTCAACTATTTTATCTCCTTCATTGGCGACAGACACGATAATCCGGACTTTTTTATTGATTTTCCCTTCGGGTTTTATTAAAACTTCTTTTACTTTCACAAAAGGCGCGCGCTTTGTTCCGGCGACTTTGGAAACTTGCCAATTAATGTCCCGTATCGTAATTTGCGAAGATAAATCGGCGGAACATATAAAAATAAAAACCAGACATGATACCATGTTTCTGAATATTTTTTCGCGTGTCATTTTCACCCTTAACATAATTCCAAAACAAAATCCCGCCCTTTTGGTTATTGCCGCCATTCATCGCAAAAATCTTAACTTATTACGCCGAAGTTTTGCTCCAATGGCAAGGCCATACTAAAGACGGTGACCGGCAAACGGATAAAAGAGCTGGGATAAACTCAAGCTTATATTCTTAACAACAAACTAAAGTTTTTTTCTTTCCCGCGGCTTTCTTCTTTAGCATGCCAACGGCGGTCAGTTTTTCCCATTCAAACTTGGAATCATTCCTGCCAAAATGCCCGTAAGCGGCCGTTTTTCTAAATATCGGCTTTCTCAATTTAAGGTTTTTGATAATGCCGGCGGGAGTCAAATCAAAATTTTTGACTATAATATCCGCTATTTCCACATCGCTGATTTTACCTGTTCCGTGAGTATCCACAAAAAGTCCAACCGGTTTGGCGACGCCTATGGCATAAGCGATTTGTATTGTGCATTTTTCGGCTATATTGGCGGCGACTATGTTTTTGGCCACATATCTCGCCATATAAGCCGCTGATCTGTCCACCTTGGTTGAATCTTTTCCGGAAAAGGCTCCGCCGCCGTGAGGCGATATGCCACCGTAAGTATCAACTATTATTTTCCTTCCGGTCATGCCGGTATCCGATTGCGGACCGCCCACCACAAATTTGCCCGTGGGATTAATGAGGAATTTGGTTTTCTTATCTATAAATTTCGGGTCTATAACCGGAAGAATAACTTTCTCTTTTATCTCTCTTTTGGATTTTTCGGTTATCTGCTTGCCAGTGCCGTCAAGTATATCCTCGGTATGCTGCGTGGACAAAACAATAGCGTCAATCCTTTTGGGCTTATCGCCGTCATATTCAATGGTAACCTGTGATTTGCCATCGGGACCAAGATATTTAAGAATGCCCTCTTTTCTCACTCGCGCCAAATTCATGGAAAGCTTATGCGCAAGCATAAGAGACAAAGGCATATATTCGGGGGTTTCTTTGCAGGCATAACCCACCATCAAACCCTGATCGCCGGCTCCGCCCGTATCAACACCCTGAGAAATATCGGGAGATTGCGTTCCGATAATATTTAAAACGGCGCAGGTATTGTAATTAAAACCGTATTTGTTATCCGTATAGCCTATATCTTTTATGACTTTTCTCGCCAAAGTGTCGATATCAACATATGTTTTGGTTGTAATTTCTCCGCCGACGATAACAAGGCCTCTGGTTATAAAAGTCTCGCAAGCCACCCTTCCATTAGGGTCTTTTTTCATTATCTCATCCAATACCGCGTCTGAGATTTGATCGCATACCTTATCGGGATGTCCCTCGGTAACGGATTCTGAAGTAACAAATTTTTTTCCGGCGCTTTCCATAAAATCCTCCATCATTTTCACTATGTATACGGCAATTATATCTTTTTTAACCAATGATTGGCCAATATAAGTTAAGCGTTATAAACACTTAACAAGTCACAGGTAACAGGTCTCAGGCACCAGACGCTTTTTCTACGCCGTTTCTTGCTTCTGACTTCTTGCCTCTGGTTTCTAATTATTTCGCATTGGCTATTTTAGCCGCGAATTCAATAAGTTTTTTTGTGTCTTTAAGCGCGCCCGCTTCGGCGTATATCCTCAACAGAGGCTCTGTGCCCGAAGGCCGCATTAAAATCCAATCATCATTGGAAAGAATTATCTTAAGACCGTCTATGGTCATGGTTTTTTTAATTTTCTGCGAAAGAATAATCTTTGGAAATTTCTTTCTAAGCTTAACGGCAAAAGAATGCTTATTACTGATGGTTTTTTGAAGTTTAAAATCGCTTCGCAAAAAATAAGATTTGCCGTATTTTTTTTCTATATCTTTGTAAACTTCAGACATCCTTTTTTTGCTATCCGCCAATATCTTCATCATCAAAAGACCGGTCAAAACCCCGTCCCTTTCGGGAATATTTCCTTTCCACGAATAGCCTCCGGACTCTTCAACGCCGAACGCGACATCTTCCGATATCATTTTTTCCGCTATATACTTAAAACCTACCGGCACCTCTTCCAAAAGCAATTGATGAGCGGAAGACTTCTTGTTCCATTGTTCAACAATCCTCTTGGTAAGATAACCCATGGAAACCGCTTGAACAACCTTTCCCTTTAATTTGTTTTTTTCAAGCAAGTATTCAAGCAGAATAGGAGCTATCTGACACGGAGAAAAATAATTCCCTTTTTCATCCACCATGGCAAACCTATCGGAATCTCCGTCAAAAGCGATCCCCAGCGCGGCTTTTTTAGATTTAACCGTTTTTATTAACTCGGCCATATTCTTTTCTATGGGTTCGGGAGCGATTCCGCCAAACAGAGGATCTCTTTCACTGTTTATCGCGATAATATGTTTGGAACTAAAAAGATCGCTCAGCACATCCGCTCCCGTGCCATGCATAAAATCAACAACTACGGTTCCTTTGATTTTCTTTAAAATGTCCGCGATTTTAAACTTGGATTTTATGTAGGCGACATATTTTTTATTAAAAGTTTTAAATTGAGGCTTAAAGTCGGCCTCATCGCTCGGCGAAGCTTTTGAAACATAACTTTCAAGCTCGGCCGTAAAAGAAGGCGGAGCGGAACGGCCTGACTCTTTAAATTTGACTCCGTTGTAAAAATATTTATTATGGCTTGCCGTTATCATTACGCCTATGGTATGTTTTTTGTAAGTCATGTGACTTATCGCGGGCGTGGGAACGGTGGAATCGGAAATTGTCACGCCAAGCCCGTTCACGGCTAAAACTTCAGCAAATGAAATGGCAAATTTTTCAGACATAAATCTTCTGTCATAGCCAATCACGATGGAGGGTTTTTCCGAAATACGCATATATTTGTAAGCGATAAAATCGCTTAATCCTTGAGCTATTTTTCTGATATTGGCATATGTAAAATTATCCGAAATAATGCCTCTGAATCCGTCAGTTCCAAAACTAATACCGTTATTGTCAGCCATTTTTATATCTCCAAAAAATTAAATTTAATTCGCATATATTAGAAAAATAAAGCCAATTAGTCCACTAGTAAGCAATAGAAATCAGATGTCAGATGAATAAGGAAACACCTTATAACTCTTGCCACCCAATCCGCTCCCGAATAAGAAATTTGGTTTTCAACCAAATTTCCGAGTCGGGAGAGTTATACTTCTATAAATTTCCAAAGCGGAAAAATCCGCCGTTTCTTGTCTCTTCCCTCTTTCTCTAAACTATTTTACTTTCTGTTCACTGCCGTACTGCCGCGCTGTATCACTGTCGCACTGCTTTTATTATCTTTCCAATTTCAAGTTTAAAAGCTCTTTCAATCCATTTCTCGGGCTTAAGAAATAAATTCCCGCCTTTAAAAATTTTTTCAAGCTCTATCACATATTTTACGCTCTTGGCGCGCAGCAATTTTTCATTTTTCACTTCTGACCGGCCACATATCACAACTATGGGCTTCTTATGTTTTAACGCCAGCTCGGAAAGACCGTAAAATCCTTTGCCGAAAATACTTTGTCTGTCAAATTTTCCTTCGCCGGTAATAATAATATCCGCTTTTTTAATATCCTTCTCAATCTCGGCGGCCTTGAAAATATATTTTGTTCCGTCCGATACTTTCGCTCCAAAAAAAGCGTACAAACCCGCCGCAAGCCCGCCGGCGGCGGCTCCGCCTTTGAGACGCTTTACATTTTTATTTAAATCGCGCTTAACAATCATGGAATATCGCGACAAAATTTTTTCAATTCTTTTTACATCTCGAGAAGACGCCCCCTTCTGCGGACCGAAAATTTTGGCGGACCCCTCTTTTCCGCATAAAGGATTTGAAACATCCGTTAGAATTATAAAAGTCAGATTTTTAAGCTTCTTTTGAGCGCTATTGTCAATTTTTGAAAGTTTTGATAATCCCAGCGCGCCTCTTGAAATATCCTTGCCTTTAATATCGGTTAATTTAAAACCGAATCCTTGAGCGCAGCCCGCGCCTCCGTCATTTGAAGCGCTGCCGCCAAGACCGATAATTATTTTATTTGCGCCCGCTTTAAGAGCCTTCTCAATCAATTGCCCCACTCCGAATGTTGAAGAGTTCATTATATCAAGCTCATTACGGCTAAGATATTTAATTCCCGACGCCTCCGCCATTTCAATAACGGCCGTTTTATTTTTACAAAGGATATATCTGGCTTTAACTTGTTTCCCAAGCGGACCTTCAACTTTTCCGGTTTTAATTTGACCGCCCAAAACATTCAAAGCAACATCAATCAAACCGTCTCCTCCGTCTGAAATAGGCGACAATTTTAAATTAATCTCCGGCAAAACCTTTCGTATGCCTTTGGCGATTGCATAAGCTGCCGAACTGGCATTAAGCGTGCCTTTGAAAGAATTGGGAGCGATAAGTATATTCATTTTAATAAGTAAAATTGTATGCTCAAGCAACAAATCTTATTGATTCATCCCTCCACTGCCCCGCCAATCTGCGGTCGGGCAGGTTGCGGCGGCGGGAAAGCAAATCGCAAGCAAACGCGCGAATGGCCGTAAAACGCCGTGAACCATGCGAACGGCCAATTTTGTATAATAATATACGATGGATGCGGCAAAAACAACTTATAGATACAATAACAGCCTTTATATCAATCTCACGAACAAATGTCCGACGGACTGCGTTTTCTGCGTAAAAAAACTATGGAAAATGCAATTTCACGGATATAACTTAGATATTAGCAAATTTGAACCCAATGCCGCCGCTTATATAATCGCCCTAAGCGAAGAGTCCAAAACAATGGACTTTAAAGAACTCGTATTCTGCGGATACGGAGAGCCAACAATGCGTTTAGCCGAAATGCTCGAAATTTCAAACGCCGTTCGCGCGGGAAAAATAGCCGGATTGCGAAAGGACTTTAGCATAAGATTAAACACAAACGGCTTGGGCAATCTTATAAACGAAAGAAACATTGTTCCGCAATTAAAAGGGCAAATCGACTTTGTAAACATAAGCTTAAACACAATGAACCCCGAACAATGGCTTCACCTTATGAATCCTGTTGAAAAATACCGGGAAAAGGGCTTTTTAAGCGTACTGCGGTTTATAGAGGATTGTTCGAAAATTTTGGACACAACCACGATTACCGCCATTGACAATCTTGAAGCCAATATGGAACAATTGGACACATTCGCGAAAAAACTAAAGATAAATTTGAGAATACGAACGGGAATTGAAACCACAAAAAAATGAATCTGGAAAAAAAAACAATATTAATGACAGCTGTTGTCGGATTTTTAATTCTGGTCAGCGTGCCAAGCGTTCTGTTTCACAAAGCTTTTAAAAAATACTTTAGCTTTCTTTATTCGTGGGATGTCGCCGTTTTAAAACTAAATAAAACGACCACCTTTCCCAAGGCGCCTAAAAAAAATCATGTTCCATACGCCCCCCCCCATTCGGAACTCCGATTTGTTAAATTTTCAATAAAAATGCCGAAAGCGAAATCGGTTAAAATCGCGGCTGATTTTAACAAATGGAAGCCCAATGACCTTGCTCTTGTAAAAAGCAAAAAAACATGGAAAACCGTTGTCGCACTCCCTTCGGGAGAATACAAGTATTTGTACAAAATAGACAATGAATTCGTTCTTGACCCCTTAAATCCAAAAACTTCCCATTACAATGGACAAAAAGTATCTCTTTTGGTAATCAAATGAATAAATTGATTTTTACAATTATTTTGCTCACAACAATGAATATTTCCGCGAGCGCTTCAATATTTGGCGCTTTCAATTCCAATAAAGACAGTTCCGCGCCTAAAATGGAAACAACCGCGGTTCTGCTTTGGATGCCGCCGATTAATTCATCATTGGAAAATATGCTTGACGAATTGGAAAGAAACTCCGATTTAAAGATTACCATAGCGATATCGGAACCGATAAACAACCGAAATTTCAAAAAACTAAAAAAATTTTCTCAAGAAGGCCGCGTTGAAATAATTATGCGCCTGACAAATAATCCCATCATAGGACTTTTCTATTATCCCAAGAACATTTCTTACATTGAAACCTCCGTTGGCGCGAAGCAATATTCCGGCAATAATCCGTTTTTTTTCGCGCAAAGACTCACTGACGCGAGAAAAGCTTTTATAGAAAACTTGTCCTCCTTGCCCACGGGTTTAGCGAACTCTCCCGGCGATATATTTCCCGATTATGTGCCACTGGCAAAATCCATTGAATTAAAATGGATAGCGTCCGGCCCGCTCATATCAACGGCGCCTTATGAAATTTTAAATTGTGAAGGTATAAATATCGTGCCCTTTAAGCTTCTTGAAAGCTCCAAAACACACGCTCTTGAAAAGAATTCTTTAAATTTCATCGTTTATGATGAAACTCTTTCCACCCAAGCAAAACAAAATTATAATGAACCGCTTCTTGATTTTCTAAATCTAAACGAAGAAAACCGATACTTAACCGTATCCGAAGCTTTAAGCGTAGCCATATCAACTCCAATAAGCAGAAACTCTTTGCTTGCCTTGACTTTGCCTTGGACAAAAAATTACTCTCTTTGGACATCCAACAGCCGGCAACGAGGACTTTTAACCGGACTTAAAAAAACGCGGGAAGATATTTTGCTGTTTATGGGATTAAACCCAAATAAGACCAAAAAAATAAATCGTCTTTTAACGACCTTTTATGAAATTGAAAACGGAGAGCAGTTGCTTAAACTGCTTGAAAAACCGAAAAAAAAATCAAACACCGTTGAACTTTACCTGCAAAACAAACTCGCGAAAATTTACAGAACTATGGAAAAAAATCTTCCCAATTGGCTATTTAAATCATTCAAGGAATTGTCGCCTGAAAACACCTCCGCCTCCGTACAAATATCCTCGGGAACGAATTTCATCAACTTTAAAAACAGCTTTCCCTTCGCCTCAATTGAGGCTATAAAGGATGAAGAAGAGTCTGTTTCATCCGCCACATTCCGCATAGCCGAAATGAATATTCAATGGGATAAAGAAAAAATTGAATTTTATCTAAAACCCGAATTGATAAACAATAAAGAAGATGAAGAAATCGGCCTTGAAAATATCGCGATAGATATTTATATAGATATAAACAACAGACTGCGAGCAGGGCGAAGAAAGGCTCTTCGCGGCAATAAAATAAATATCCTTCCACAAGACGCGTGGGAATATTCAATAAGCGTAAACAGCGATAAAACTCAGATAAATTATGCCGCGATGTCCGGAATTAAAAAATTGCATTCTACCGAAACAATAGACGAAAACGGCGCGTTTAAAATACTATTGCCGAGAAAAACACTCAAGGGGAATCCATTGCGCTGGGGCTATTCCGCCATTATCTTCTCCGACAGAAAAACTAAAGAATTCACCGATAAATTATCTTCCGACAAACACCCCGGCTATCTGTCCAGCATAAGACCGGGGGGGAAATAAAGATAGGACTGAACGGCGTAAACACAAAAACATATTGATATGGTGATACGGTGATAAAAAAGAAACTTCCTTAATTGATTTATTTTCCATATTATCGTACTTTCAGGGAGAACCTCATGGAACAAAGAGAAAAAATAGTTTCTTTTCTTAATTCATATCTTAATATCAAAAACATAAAAGACAGCTCTCAAAACGGCCTTCAATGCGAAGGCGCCGAAAATATAAAAAAAATAGCTTTTGGAGTTTCAATTTCTTTAAAACTTATTGAAAAATCCATAGAAGAAAAGGCGGATATGATAATTGTCCATCACGGCCTTTTATGGGGACGCTCAAGTATTTTCAAGGGGCCATACCAAAAAAAACTTAAACTTCTTTTTAATAACAATATAAATCTTCTTGGCTATCATCTTCCTCTTGATAAACATATTAAAATCGGAAACAACGCGCAACTAATGAATTATTTTAACGCTGCGCAAATAAAACCTTTCGGCGCTTATGAAGGAGAAACCATAGGTCTTAAAGGAATGTTCTCCAAACAAAAATACCTG
>DAOWGR010000011.1 GCA_030637365.1 Elusimicrobiota bacterium | reverse complement strand
GGTAGCTTTACACCATTTTGCGGCAACCCCGCGGGTTGCAGAGGTTTCTCCGCATTTCTCTTTGTTTTCCATAATTAATATAATAAATTTGTGCTAAAGTATTGGCTGATTTTTTTGTTTGGAGGGTAAAATGAAAAAAATGGTTTTATTCGGATTGTTATTTATGCTGGCGGCAAATGCCGCGGCTTATTTTGACGGCGGAGTAAGCGCGACTACGGGGGAAAACGGTTATAGCGGAGGAAATGTTTTTTTAATCGCAGGTTCGGATAATATGTGGATTAAGCCCGCTTTGGACTATTATAAAACCGACGATACAAACGGAACTTATAAAACATATTCATTGCGCGGCGGTTATGATAAAGAACTTTATTCAATTGCCGGCGGTTTTGGCTCAACGCCTGAAATGAACGGATATAAAAATGCTTATGTGGAAAGTGATATAACTTTTACGCTTACGCCGGGCGGTTCAAGAAAGGGAAGACTTGCCGGCCCGCAAAGTTCTCATGGCGCATCAGGCGGCAAGGGTTTGGCCAGAATTGATATTGGCGGCGCGGCAAAGTATAGTATGCATAAAAGCAAGTATAATTCAGCGGGCGCTTTGATAAAATCCAAATCAATCAATCAAACCGATTTATCGGTTTTCGCGGGCGCGAGTTTTTTAAGTTCGCGCTTAAGCGCGGTGTATACGGCATCTTCTTATGATAAAACTTTGAACGCCGTCAATCGAGCGCCACAGGCGGTCAATATGGCCGGACTTACTTCCATCGTGCAGGGTTTTCCGGCAACAAGCGTCAATATAAGGCTTGATTGGTCCAATATGCCTTTTGTCGCGCCTTATATTTCTTATACGAAAACAAAATTTAAATTATCTCAGCCTGATTCAAAATCTTATTGTTTTGGCGCAAATATTGATTTGACTATGCTGGATGTAACCGCTTCTTACGAAATATATGACAATGGCATAGATAAAGATAATTATATTTCTTTGGCCGCGGGAATAAAGTTTTAAAAGAGAATAGAAGCAAGAAGAGATCGGAATAAAAAACGGAAATAAGCAAATACGATGATAGGGGAATAAGGAATTTCTTTATTGATTTATTTTCCATATTTACATATCATCGTTTTTATGTATCAACTTTTTTTAAGGAAAAATTATATGTACGAAAATTTCGCGACTAAGTACAGGCCTCAAGCTTTTGAAGATGTCAAAGGACAAGACGCGGTAATTAAAACCCTTTCAAATTCTTTAAAGATGCGAAGAATCGCGCACGCGTATTTGTTGTTCGGCCCCAGGGGATGCGGAAAAACTTCGGTCGCGAGAATATTCGCCAAAGCTCTCAACTGTCATAAACCGCAAAATTTTCAGCCTTGTAATAAGTGCGCTTCCTGCGTGGAAATAGGTGAGAGTAAATCTCTTGATGTGCTTGAAATTGACGCCGCCAGCCACACAAAGGTTGATCAAATCAGAGAGGCGATAGTGGAAAGCGTTAATATCATGCCTTCGCGGGATAAATACAAGATATACATATTGGATGAAGTTCATATGCTTAGCAACGCTTCTTTTAACGCTCTTTTAAAAACCATAGAAGAACCGCCCAAGCATGTGGTTTTTATAATGGCCACCACGGAACAAACAAAGGTGCCCGCCACCATAATTTCAAGGTGCCAAAGTTTTAGATTTAAGCTTATTAACAAAGAAATGATAGCCGAAAGGCTTAAAAAGATTTTATCAAAAGAAAAAATGAAAGCGCCTCAAGACGCCTTAAAGCTTATAAGCGAAGCTTCGGGCGGAGCCATGCGCGACGCTCTTACGATATTGGACAGATGCGCTTCTTTTGCCGGCGGCGATATAAATTCCGAGACAACCAAAGATTTATTGGGGCATGTGAGTGAAGATTTAATGAAAGATTTGGCATTCGCCCTTTTGGATAAAAACGCTTCATTGCTTCATAAATCTTTTATTGAAATTAATGCCGAAGGTTATGACACGCAAGTTGTTTTAATAAATTTAAGAGCATTGTTCGCCGAGGCATTTCTGTTTAATCAAGGTTTTTCAGCAAATCAAGGCAGTCTTATAAAAGAGGTCGCCAAAGCTCAAAATTCAGCCGTTCTTGCCAAGCTGTCAAGGCATATCGGCATAATAATAGATGAAGTGCGTTTTTCAGACGCTCTCAATATCGCGGCTGAAATGGCTCTGTTTACTTTAATGGAAAAAGCGGTTGATATTCAGGCGCTGATAAGCCAATTGGAAACATTGGAGGGGAGAATAGCTTCTTCTTCCCGCCATATAAATGAAAATGTGTCCGACGCCAAGCAATCTATGTCCGCTTCGCGCGATTTGGGCGATGATAATGGTTTAAAAAAAAAAACCGTTTTAGCCGATAATCGCGTTTCGTCGAAAGAAAGTAAAAAAAACAACGCTTTTTCCGATAATTTGGAATCGGAATTGACAGATGATAAGCCCGTGAAACCGTATGAAGGATCTCCTTTTGTATGGAAAAAACTTCTTGGCAGAATATCGTCCAAAAGGCCCGTTTTATATAATATTTTAGTTTCGCTTAATGTGGTTTTTAAAGACGAGAAAACATGGGATTTGGTTTCGGATAATAAGTTTGAGTTTGAAACGATTAAAAAAAGCAAGAAAGAATTGGAAGAAATTATTGAAGAGATTGCCGGCATTAAAATATCAATTCTCATAAGTCTTAATAAGCCGGGGAATAAAACCGCGCGATTGGAGGAGATATCCAATACGCCGAATTTGGGAGAAATGTCCGGTGAAGCCGAAGAGATAAAGCCTATGATGCCTTGTGAAGCTAAAGAGGAATTGTCCGCGGCATCGGCGGTTTCTTCGGAAGCGGGAAGATGGGAAGAATTATCTTCAGACGATAATTTTGATTCCGATGTTGAACTTAAAGGAGTTAAAAAAATTTTTAAAGGACTGAAGATTAATAAAATAAAATGAAATCATTGGAAAAAATAATTTCTCTTTTTAGAAAATTTCCGGGTATCGGCCCAAAACAGGCGGAAAGATTCGCCATGTATGTATTGAAATCCGATTTGAGCGAAATTGAAGAATTGTCTCAATCTCTTATGGAAGTTAAAGGCGCCGTTAAGCAATGCCGGCGGTGTTATAATTTTTCCGAAAAAGAGTTATGTTCCATATGCTCAAATTCGCAAAGAGATCAGGCGCTGATTTGTGTTGTTGAACAGCCGCAAGATGTTAATGCCATAGAAAAAACTAAAATTTTTGACGGAGTTTATCATGTGCTTCACGGCGCTATTTCCCCTTTAAAAGGGAGAGCTTTTTCTTCAATTAAAATTAAAGAGCTTGTGGATAGAATTGAAATATCTCCAACCGGAGTTTCTGAAATTATAATTGCCACCAATCCCGATTCCGACGGCGAAACGACAGCCATTTATCTTAAACAGATTCTGCAGAAATATGTTCCGAGAATTACCAGAATAGCGTACGGAGTCCCGTTGGGGGGAGATATTGATTATATGGATGAAATGACTTTAGGCTACGCGATGCGGGGCCGGACCAAAGTATAAATAGTACGGCAGCGCAACAGCTCGGCAGTGTGGCAGAAGCAAAAGATAATCGCAAAGTTTTCGCCAAAAACAACCGGCGGACACGCGCTTTGTTTAGGAAATCAAAAACTAAAAAATAATAGTGACGAAGAGCAGGTAATAGTATTGCTATACCGTGGTTGTTATTTTGATTTATATCTTATTTTTTTTTGCTTTGTATTACTGTTGAACTGCCGCGCTGCCGTTCTGTAGCGCTATATTTTTTATTATGCCTCTCTCCTATTATAAACGCATCTTATTTATCGCTTTATTATCATACATATCGCTTATAATTTTGCATAAAGCGGTTTCAATCGGTGATAAGCCGCTTTTTCCAAACAAATCAAATATTTCCTTAAATTTGCCGCTTAAACGAGCCGAAGTTGAAGGTATTGTAAGTTCTTATCCTCGCGCGTCCGGCAAGAGATTCAGGTTTGATGTGGCGGTAAACAAAATAAACGGAGAACAAACAAAAAACGGCATTATTGTGTATTTGCATGAAGCGGACGCGGCTAATTTTAGGGACAAGGTGTTGCTAAAAGGGACTGTTGGAAATATATTCAGCGACAAAATACCCGGTAATCTTGATTGGAAAGAGTATCTTGAAATAAAAGGAATAAACGCGAAAATGCTTAATCCAAAAGTGGAAATATTGGAAGAAGCGGGATTTATTTTCAGGTTATCAAGAAATATTCACGCGCGCATATTAAAAGTTTTTGACAAAGAATTTAATCGCGATCATTCCGCCATATTGAGCGGTATAGTGATTGGTGAGAAAGGAAATATTCCCAAATCGTTAAAGCGTTCTTTTCAAGATTCCGGCGCCATGCATTTGCTGGTGGCTTCCGGCTCCAATGTCGGTTTTATGGCGTTCATAGTTTATTTTATATGCGCTTTGGCGCGCATGAAAAAAGGTTTGGCTTATTTTATTTCCATCGCGGTTTGTGGAATTTATGTTCTTTCCGCCGGTCTTGACCCTCCTTTGGTAAGGGCGTATATTATGTTTATGTTCGCTCTCGCGGGTTTCTTGATAAGCAGACAATCGGGTGTTTTTCAGGGGCTTTTGATATCGGGTTTTGTAATTCTTATATATCAGCCCAATGCTTTATTTGACGCGGGCTTTCAAATGTCTTTTATAGCGACTTATGGAATAATAGTCGGCATGGCAAGTTGGAATAAATTTATAAAAGGCGGTATTTTCTTTAAAGCCGTTATGAGAATATTTGCCGTAAGTTTATTCGCTCAGTTGGGGCTATATCCGTTGATGGCGGTTTATTTTCACAGGATATCTCTCGTTTCGGCTTTTTCCAATATAATTTTCGTTCCGTTTTCAGGCGTTTTAATGGCATTGGGTTTGCTTACCGCCGTATTCGCCGAAATTCCTTTAGTCGGTTATTTTATTTCGCGAGTAACCTTGGTTTCATTGAAACTGTTTAAGTTTTTTGTCGTGAAATTCGGCGGTTTTGATTATTCCGCGATTTTTGTTTCGGATCCCTCCTGTTTTTTGATTTTGGCTTCGTATATACTGATTTTTATTTTTTTGCATATGCCATCGCTTGGTTTTAAAAATAAAAAAATGTATATGGCGATAGGCGCGGCATTATTGATTTTTTTAGCGGGTTTTTTAGCGCGGAAAAAGAAAGAAATTTCAATTTTTTCCCATGGCAAATATTCTTGCGCGTTTTTTAAAAAACCGGATTGCGGCTTAATTGTTTTAAACGCGGGAATAGCGGGAGATAAATTAACCAGGGCCGTTCTTGAAAGCGGATACGCGGAAATTGAAATTTTACTTTTATCGGCTTTGTCTCCGCGGTATATGAGCGGCCTTAAAGAGCTTTCGGAAAATATCAGGATAAAAAAGATTTTAATTCCTTTTGGATATTATTCGAAGAAAGAGCGCGGAATTTTTAATAATCTGCGAAAGAAAGGAGTTTCCATTGAAGAAATGTGGCCGGGAGAAAAAAAAGAATTTTGCGGAGTTAAAATAGGGCCGCGTTGGGGTTTGCATGTTTATGGGGACGGAAAGTCTTTTAGGAATAAAGGATATAGCGGAGATTCTTTTTTTGACAGATTAAGCTGGCAGATTAATTCAGATAGCTTTGATTTTGAATTCTTGCGGTTTGGCAATGGAGTTCGTTTATATAAAAGTAACAAGGCAACCGGGGAAGCCGGCAATAAGGCAGGCAGGGATATTAAGGGCCGCAAAGGACGCGTAGTAAAGATTGATATATAGAAAAAAAAAACAGCAGTACATAGTAATTAGTAAATGGTAATCAGTAAATTATGGAAGCTCCTATTACGAATTACTGGTTACTGCTTACTATTTACTTCTTTTTTTATATGATATTGCTATGACTAAATTCAAGAAAATAGTCCTATTTTATAATTCCAAAAGAAAGACCACCAAATTGACGGCGAAATTGGTGGAAAAACTTTTATTATCTAAAAAAATTAAAGTTGAAAAGATATGCGTTAATGACTCTTTGAAAAGAAAAATCAATACGGACGCGGCTGTCGCCGTAGGAGGAGACGGAACCGTTCTTTACGCGGCAAGGTTTTTAGCCGGCAATGGGGTTCCGATTTTAGGCATAAATGCCGGCGGCTTGGGCTTTTTAAGCGGCATTGAACCGAAAGAATTTAAGGGATTATCCGAAGATTTTATCAATGGCCGCCTTAAAAAGGATAAAAGGAATTTATTGAGGGTTAAAGTATTAAGAAATAAAAAAAAGGTATTCGGGCCTTTTCCCGCGTTAAATGACTGCGTGGCGCGAACTTCCGAATCAAGGGCTTTTTCAATTGAAGCGAGTTATGCCGGAGAATTTTTAACGGAATATTTCGGCGATGGCGTGATAGTGGCAACGCCCACCGGTTCCACCGCTTATAGTTTGGCGGCATCAGGCCCCATAGCTTTGCCGGGACTTAATATTTTTATTCTTTCTCCGATATGTCCGCATACTTTAAGCCATAGGCCGATAGTTTTATCTTTTGATAAGAAAATAGCTTTAACTATTGTGGGCAAGTATAGGGAAAGCCAGATTATTTCACTTTGTATTGACGGGCAGGAAAATTTTAAACTGCGCATTAATGATT
>DAOWGR010000099.1 GCA_030637365.1 Elusimicrobiota bacterium | reverse complement strand
CCCGGATTGTCCGCGAAACTTGTTTTCCCGGGAAAAATCATTCCAAGCGCGATTATAAACAGAATAATACCGCCGGCAACGCTTAAAGACACGACATTAATATTAAGAAGCGTCATTACTGATTTTCCGAAAAAAAGAAAAAACATCATAATAAATAAAGCTATAAAAAGCTCTCTTATAACGACTTTTCTTCTTTTTTCTTCGGGAACATTTTTAAGTGTGGAAATAAAAACGGGAATGTTTCCCATCGGATCCATAACCAGCGTTAATGTAAAAACGGACGATATTAAATAAGTTAAATCCATAAAACCGCTTTAACGATAGCTCAACAATAAAATCTAAAGCAAAAGAGTGTTGTCTTTAATCTGTTTATCGGGAGAAACTTCTTCGTCCACAATGGTTTCCACGCTGGCAATTTTATCTCCCTCTTGGAGCCTTACAAGCCTCACTCCTTGAGTGTTTCTTGATATAACTCTCAGGCTTTTACAGGACATTCTTATAATCTTTCCTTTTTCACTCATAAATATAAGATCTTCTTTATCAAGCACGAGATATATTCCTATTCCTTTCCCGTTTCTGGAGCTCGCTTTTATGGTTATAACCCCTCTTCCGCCTCTGCGTTGATTTCTATATTCATTGAGATTGGTTTTTTTGCCATATCCGTTTTCACAAACGGTAAGAAGTTTTTTCTTGGTATCCGGTTCGGCGACTTCCATCCCCACTATAACATCATCTTTACCAAGCTTCATTCCCGTAACGCCGCGAGCGGTTCTGCCCATAGGCCTTACATTTGATTCCGGAAACCTTATGGACATTCCCTTCATCGTTCCCATGATTATTTCATACTTCCCATCGGTATGTCCCACGCTTGTGAGAACATCTCCGTCTTCAAGCGTTATGGCCGCGATGCCGGTGCGCCGTATATTGGCAAAAGCTCCGATAGGAGTTTTTTTAATCTTTCCTTTTCTTGTGCACATAACAAGAAATGTTTCTTTTCCCTTGGCCTCGTCAAAAGACTCTATATCTATAACGGATGTTATTTTTTCATCTTTCACCGTTTGCAAAAGATTGACGATGGCTTTTCCTCTGGATGTTCTGTTTCCTTCCGGAATTTCATAGCCTTTAAGAGAATATATTTTGCCGCGCGAAGTAAAAAACATTATGGTGGCGTGGCTTGATGTCACAAAAAGCCGCTCTATAAAATCAGCTTCCTTAACATCCGAACCTATAATGCCTTTGCCGCCGCGCCCCTGGACTTTGTATGTATCCACGGGAATGCGTTTAATATAACCGCCGTGAGAAAGCGTTATAACAACATTTTCTTCCAGAATCAAATCTTCCATGGCAAGTTCCGTGGCTTCAACGGTTATTTCCGATCTTCTCTTGTCGCCGTATTTCTTCTTAATTTCTTCAAGCTCGCCTATAATAATTTTTAAAACTTTTTTAGGGTCGTTGAGAATTCCTTTAAGTTCGGCTATAAGTTTTAAAAGATTTTTATGCTCTTCCTGTATTTGCCCCGATTCAAGGCGGGTAAGCTGATGCAATCTCATATCCAAAACAGCTTGCGCCTGAATATCCGTAAAAGCGAATTTATTAATCAATTTAATCTTGGCTTCTGCCGCGTCTTTTGATTTTTTAATAAGAGCCACAACCTCATCCAAATTTTTAATCGCTATAAGAAAACCTTCTAAAATATGAGCTCTGCGCTGCGCTTTGTTTAAATCAAATTTTACTCTGTTTACAACAATTTCTTTTCTGTGTTTTAAATAATATTGCACAACTTCTTTAAGAGAAAGAACTCTCGGGCGTCCATCAACAATAGCCAGCATTATAACGCCGAAAGATTTTTTGAGCTGCGTATGTTTAAACAACTGATTTAAAACAACTTGAGCGTTGCCATCCCTCTTAACTTCAATAACCAGCCTCATTCCGCGGCGATCTGACTCATCCCTTATATCAGAAATATCAATAATTTTTTTGTTTCTTACAAGCTCAACTATGGATTGAATCAAATTGGTTTTATTGACCTGATAAGGAATTTCGCTTACGATAATGGCTTGTTTATTTCCTTTTATGTCTTCAATGTCGGTTTTGGCGTAAGTTTTGATTGAGCCGCGCCCGGTTTCAAAATAATCCCTTATTCCTTTTTTTCCTTTTATTATGCCTCCCGTTGGAAAATCGGGACCTTTGATGATTTTCATCATATCCTTTATTTCCATATCGGGATTATCAATAATAGCCATCGTTACATCGCAAACTTCGCTTAAATTATGAGGCGGAATATTTGTCGCCATGCCCACCGCTATGCCGCTTGAGCCATTGGTAAGCAAACAAGGAAATTTGGCTGGAAGAACCGTTGGTTCGCTTAATGAGCCGTCATAATTGGGAGTAAATTTAATGGTCTTTTTTTCTATATCAAACAGCATTTCTTCGGCAATGCCGGAAAGCCTGATTTCAGTATAACGCATGGCGGCGGCGGAATCCCCGTCAATGGAACCGAAATTTCCCTGTCCGTCGGCAAGAGTATATCTTAAAGAAAAAGGCTGCGCCATTCTGACAAGAGAATCGTAAACGGCCGTATCGCCATGAGGGTGATATTTACCCAAAACATCTCCGACTACGCGGGCGGATTTTTTGTGAGCCTTATTATGTTTTAACCCCATCTCGTTCATGGCAAATAAAACTCTTCTATGAACGGGTTTAAGACCGTCTCTGATATCTGGCAAGGCTCTTCCCACTATAACGCTCATGGAATATTTTATATAAGAAGATTCCATCTCTTCGCTAATGGCTCTGTCGGAAACATTTAAAAAAAGCTCATCAACGCCGGAATCCGTTTTCTTTTGTTCAGTCATAATTTCTCCTGCAAATAATATATAAAACCGGTAATACGAAAATATGCAACCATGGTGATAAGTAAAAAATTCCCTTATTTATCGCCCATGCTTTTATACCACCATATCCACACCGCTTACTTTAAATATCAAGGTCTTTAGCCTCTAAAGCGTTTTGTTCTATAAAAAGTCTTCTGGGTTCAACTTTATCGCCCATAAGCATGGTAAAAATATTTTCCGCTTTAACAGGGTCTTCAAGGGTGATTTTAAGAAGACGCCTTTTCATCGGATCCATTGTTGTTTCCCAAAGCTGCTCGGGATTCATTTCTCCAAGACCTTTATATCTTTGAACACTGACATTTGAGGTGCCCATTTTTATCAAATCTTTTAAAAGCCCCTTCAAATCAAAAACATTCGCTTTTGTTTTTTCATTGGAAACCTTAAATAATGGATTTTTTCTGTCTTCTTCTTTCATAAAATACTCGTCAACGGAATAACCCATTTTTTTTAGTTTTTTATTTATATTCTCTATTTTTTCCAATTCACCAAGCGACTGAAATTCAGGACCCAAATCCTCTTCTTCAAAAGCAATATCTCCGTCCGCGGATTCCTTCATTAAAAGCTCTTTTCTCTTTTTAATATATTCATTCTCATAAGCCATCCATTCGGTTTCGGAATAAAAATATTTATAAATTCCATCTTCATTCTCTATGCGATATAAAGGAATTTTACCCTCAAGAGCCAGCCTCTTATAATCATTAAAGGTTAAGTTTTTAACTTCAAGTTTTTTAATGGTGTTTTCAAGGCTTGTTATAAGCTTTAAAAGTTCTTCCAATTCTTTAGGACTTAAAGTTTTACCTTTTGAGTCTTTTATCTCAAACCCCTTCGCGGATTCTTTAATCATCCAGTTCTGAAGCTGCTCGTCATTGTCAAAATATTTTTCCTTTTTGCCTTGTTTTATTTTATATAACGGAGGTTGAGCCAAATAAATATAGCCCTTTTCAATCAGAGGCCTCATTTGCCTGTAAAAGAAAGTTAAAAGCAATGTTGTTATATGTTGTCCGTCAACATCGGCGTCAGACATAAGAATTATTTTATGATAACGAAGTTTTGATATATTAAAACCATCCTCCCCTTCGCCAACGCTCGTGCCGATGGCGGAGATAAGAATTCTGATTTGTTCATTTGAAATTATTTTAACAAGCTGAGCTTTTTCAATATTAAGAATTTTTCCTCTTAAAGGAAGAATCGCCTGAAAAACCCTGTCTCTGCCTTGTTTCGCCGAACCTCCGGCGGAATCTCCCTCAACAATATAAAGCTCGCTTTTAGCGGGATCCCTTTCCTGACAATCGGCAAGTTTTCCGGGAAGCCCGGAATCCATTAAGGTTCCTTTGCGCCTTGCAAGATCTTTGGCTTTTCTGGCCGCGACTCTCGCTTCTGCCGCGGAGATTGCTTTTTGACAAATAGCTTTGGCCACTGTCGGATTTTCTTCAAAAAAACTTGATAAAGCTTCGCCCATTATGGAACGAACATACCCGTCCACTTCGGAGTTCCCGAGTTTTGTTTTTGTTTGGCCTTCAAATTGAGGATTGGGAATTTTAACGGAAACAATGGCGGATAAACCCTCTCTCACATCCTCTCCGGACACTGAATATGTTTTGTTTTTCAAAAGGTCGTATTTTTTAATATACTCGTTTATTATCCTTGTTAAAGCGAATCTAAAACCGGAAACATGAGTTCCGCCTTCAATTGTCTTAATATTGTTGACAAAAGAATAAACATTCTCGGAATACTCATTATTGTATTGAATGGCGAAATCCAGCATAACGCTGTCTTCTTCTTTACTCATGGAGATTGGCTCAGGATGAAGAACGGTTTTACTTGTGTTTAAAAATTTAACAAATTGTTTAATGCCCCCTTCATAAAAAAATGTGTGTTTTTTATCGTTTCTTTCGTCAATAAATGTGATTCTTGTTTTAGGATTTAAAAAAGCAAGCTCTCTAAGCCTGTTTGAAATCACATCAAAAGAAAAAATTGCGTCGCCAAAAATTTTAACATCCGGCTTAAAACAAATGGATGTTCCATGCAGCTCTGTTTTCTCTTCGGCTTTAACTTTCCCTTGCGGTTTCCCTATTTTATATTCCTGCCGCCAAACTCTTCCTTTTCTGTAAATTTCAACCTTTAACCATTCTGAAAGCGCGTTCACGACGGAAACTCCAACACCGTGCAGCCCGCCGGACACTTTATACGCCCCCTCTTCAAACTTTCCGCCGGCATGAAGAACTGTCATAACAACTTCCAAGGCGGATTTCCCTTTTAACTTCGGATCTTTCACATCCTCCATGGCGTCAACCGGAATACCGCGGCCATTATCGGTTACCACGCAAACATTATCTTCTTTAAAAACAATTTCAATATTATTGCATCCGCCGGCTAAAATTTCATCTATGGAATTATCAACAACTTCATAAACAAGATGGTGTAATCCTTGAGGGCCGGTGGAGCCGATATACATGGCGGGTCTTTTGCGAACAGCTTCAAGCCCCTCCAAAACCTGTATTTTGGAAGAATCATATTTTTTAGCTTTAGCCTCTGTTGTTTCTTTAGACATAATAAAAAACTCCTTAGAATTTGTTCACAATTTTCAAATATTTAACCCACGGCGTTCTAAAATACTTATTAAGATTTCTTATTGTTTGCTTGCTTTTAAAAACAATCTCATTCGCCACAACGGAAGAATCCGTTTTTAACAGTATCGCGTTTTTCTCAACACCAAGAAAAACGCAGTGTTCCCCGAGAACGCCCATTTCTTTATCCCAAACAGACTCCAATATTAAAAGTCTGTCCATATTAAAACCTTTAAAACACCGCCAAGAATTAACTTTATTTACCGGGGTCCAATTTTGTTTTTTTTTGTTAGAAACATTTATATTCAACTTCTCAGCGGCATTACAATATAAAGAAGATTTTTATCCTTCAAAGACCCTATGCTAACGGGCGTGGAAGATGTTGTAAATTTAAAAATAATTTTTTTATCCCCGATGTTTTTTAAAATATCCATAATATATTTTGGGTTAAAATTAATTTGGAACTGTTTTCCGGAATATTCTATATCCATTTCATCTTCAAAATCCATGTTCTGAGAAGACGCTTTTACAATGAGAATATTTTTTTTAAACTCATATTTTACCACGCCATTTCTTTCATTGGAACAAATAACGGCTCTTTTTGTGATATCAAAAACTTTTTGAGTATCCAAATTAAAGGAAATTTCATGGGATTTGGGGATTATTTGCTCGTAAGCCGGAAAATTTCCCTCTATCAATCTTGAAATAAACACCGTTTCATTGATTTTAAAGCCTATTTGATTGGAAGACAGTCCTATTAATATATCGTCTTTATCGTTAAAATTAGAGGCTTTTATAAACTTAACAAGCTCATTAAGGATTTTTGAAGGCACTATGATTTTAAAATCTTGCTTCGTTTTTATATTATTTCGCGAATTAACGGCCAATCTTCTTCCGTCGGTAGCCACCATTGAAAAAATATTTTTTTCGGCTTTCCAAAGTAATCCGTTTAAAAAATGTCGTTCATCTTCATTTGAGGCGGAAAAAATGGTTTTTTCAATCATATCAGCCAATATAAGCGCCGGAATTTTGAAAGAATCCGATTCATCCATATCCGGAATTACAGGATAATCGGCTTTAGGCAATCCGCCCATTTTAAATTTTGATTTCCCGCTATTAATAGTGGCTTTGTTCGCGGTATCAACCATTATTGAAATATCTTTATTGTTTTCAAGGGTATGCACTATTTCCATAAACTTTTTCATTGGAATGGTTACACTGCCTTCTTTTTCTATATCCACTTTAATAAAATGTTTTATCGCCATTTCCAAATCGGTAAAAACTATTTTTAATCCCGCATCTTTTGTTTCCATTAAAAAATTCTGCAAAATGGGAATAGTTCCCGTTTTGGATGATACACCTGTTTGGATGGTTTGCAACCCTTTTAGAAGATTCTCTTTATTACTATTTATTTTCATAATATTCACCCTCCTATATGTACTTGTTAGTTGTGTTAATTCCGTTGGTTGCCTAATGTAAAATTTCTAACAGTTTTTTTGTTTTTTATTAACATTCTTAAGAAAAAGACTTAAAAAAGCGACTTATAAATCCTTATCAACAGTTTTTATTCTTTTAATCAACTGGTTTAAAAGAGCGTTAAAAAAAGTGTCTTTATGCAGTTCTTTTTCTATTTTTTTTCTCGCGTAAATAACAGTGCTGTGATCTTTATTAAAAGCCAGTCCTATACTGGGGAGAGACATGTCGGTTAATTGGCAGGTTAAATACATGGCGACTTGCCTTGGAAAAGCTATTCCCTCCAATTTTCTCTGTGATTTAAAATCCTTGAGATTTAGATTGTATTTTTCAGCCACAACTTTTTTTATCGCATCCACGGTAATAACAGCGTCATCATCATCCTGATCTCCGGCTATTTTATGATCTTTTATTAATCGTTTTACTATATCTATAGATGGCTGAATATTCATGTTCGCGCAATAATTTCCAACGGTAAGAAGCGCGCCTTCAAGCTCTCGTATGCTTTTTTTTACATTTTCACCGATAAAAGTCGTAACATCATCGGGAATTTGAAAAGCGAAAGATTCGTTTTTTTGTCTCAATATCGCTATTCTGGTTTCAAGCTCGGGATATCTTATGTCAGCCACAACCCCGGAAAGAAATCTTGAGACAAGCCGTTGTCCCAAGGATAATTCTTTTGGCGGTCTGTCAGACGAAATAACTATTTGTTTTTTTGATTCAAACAAGGGATTAAAAGTGTAGAAAAACTCCTCCTCACTCTTGTCTTTTCCGGCCAAAAACTGTATATCATCCAAAAGAAGACAATCCAGCTTTCTATACTTGTTTCTAAATTTTTCAATATTTTTTGTTTGAATGGCTTCAATGTACTCGTTTACAAAATTTTCACTTGGAGTATAAACTATTTTGGCGTGAGGATTCCTATTAAGCATTTCATTGGCTATAGCGTGAAGAAGATGAGTTTTTCCAAGTCCCGGCTGACTATATATAAAGAACGGATTATAAAGAGTTCCCGGTGTTTTTGCCACCGCTTCAGCGGATGAATACGCCCATCTGTTTGAATTTCCCATTACAAACGAGTTAAAGATAAAATTAGGATTAAAAGAATTTTTATTTGTTGGTTGAATTTTTTGTTGAATCACGGGAGCTTGTTTAAATTGGGGTTTTACTTTTTCCAAAGACAGGGAATATTTGATATTTATTTTTTTTCCGGTTATTTCTTCTAAAATTTTAATGATATTTCCTTCGTATCTGGTATTTACTTTTTCATATATAATGGAATCGGGAACTTCTATTTTAAGAGAATCGTTATCTATAAACAGCGGTTTTATGGGTCTAATCCATAAATCTACAGATTCCACGCCCAATTCCAGCTCTAATTTTGAGAGCATTTTTTTCCAAAGTTCAGCTATATTTTCAGAGTTATCCACAAGTTACTCACATTTGTTAATAAAGTGTTGTGATTTTTTAAAAACCCTTGTTTTTTAACGGTTTTTTTTGTTGATAAGTTTTATATAACTTGCCTATCAACAGAAATCAGGAAAACGCATATTAAATAATTGTTAAATACTCTACTCCCATTACCACCTATGAAAATAATAGTTTTTTTTAATCAAAAAGTCAATAAACTGTGAGATATCCGGGAATATTAAACAGCGAGTAATAATTATGAGCCGCCTGCCGCCAAAATAAAACATTGATAATTGAGAAAATACAAAAAACCTTGGTTGTTTGATGTCTTTATTCGTTGTTTTTCGGGTTTTAATGTTTTACGCCTATTTTTACTTTTCTGAATCTTGAAGGACTGTTTCCATGGCTCATCATTGCCGTTTGAGCGGGTTGCCCTTTTCCACAATTGGAAACACCCCATAGTTTCCAATGTTTTTCATTGCATATGCCGTCGCAAGAATTCCAAAACGCAGGAGTTATTCCCTGATATACGGGATTTTTTATCATTGATTTTATTTTGCCGTTTTTTATTAACCAGCCGATTTCACATCCAAATTGAAAATTAAGCCGCCTTTGATCAATACTCCATGATTTATTGTTTTCCATTATTATTCCGTTTTTTACTTCTTTTATTAAATCGTCCAAATCATATTTCCCCGGCATAAGGCTTAAATTTGAGATTCTTGTTATTGGGATGCTATTGTAGCCATCGGCTCTGTTTGCCCCTTTGCTTCGTTTCTCCTTTATGTTGCGTGCAAACTCCCTATTGGTCATATAGCCTTTTAATATTCCATTTTTTACAATATCCCATCTTTGCGCTTTAACTCCGTCATCATCATAACCGATTGTCGCAAGGCCTCCGGGAACGGTGGAATCGGCCACTAAGTTGATTATATCGGAGCCATAATGAAATTTCCCCAATTTTTCCATTGTGGCAAAACTTGAGCCGGCATAGCTTTCTTCATAACCCAAAACACGGTCAAGCTCCGTGGCATGCCCCACCGATTCATGTATTTGCAGAGCCAGTTGATTGCCTCCAATAATAAGATCCAATTCTCCTTGGGGGCATTGAGGGGCTTTTAATAAAGCTATGGCTTCATCACGGGTTTTTTCCGCGTTTTCAAGCAATTTTAAAGATTCAATAAGTTCATAACCCATGGATAAGGCTTGACCGCCGTGTGTTGAAGGATATGACCGAACTTGAACTTCATTGTTTAATATCGCGGTCGCGGTATAACCGGCGCCGCTGGTTAAAAGTATCTGTTCTATTGAAGAGCCCTCTGTCGTCATATGGTATTGATGTTCGCTGATAAAATTCATTGATGAAACCGAAGCTTTTATTTCAGATTTTTTTCTGAGGATAGAATCTATTTTAAACAAGAGATTGAATTTGTTTTCAATTGAAATTTCAAAAGGGTCTATAATAAAGGGTGTTTGCCAAAGATCTTTATATACGGGTTCTTTAGCGAGTCTGACTTCCCTGTTTTTTAATAAAGAGCTTGCTTTAGCTATGTTTATGGCAAGGAGCGTTGTTTTTTCTATTTCTTTAATGCTTAGAATATCGCTTGAGGCAAAGCCCCAAGCTCCATTTAAAAGAATTCTTACTCCAAAGCCCAGGGTTGTTGAATTGTTAAAATTTCCAATTTCTCCGTTTTTAACGCTTAAATTCTGTTCTCTTTTTTTTATAATTCTTATATCGCCGAAATCAACCTTGTGTCTGTCGGCTATTTCAATCGCTTTTTCGCAAAAATTAAACATTGTTCCTCCACAAGAACTGCAGGTCAAGATCAAGGCCAAGGCTAAGATTGAGTTAAAATTCTAAAACTCCAGAGTAAGATTAAGGTTTAGAAACAAAAAACATTGTTGTGTGAGAAGTTGCTTTTTACTTAACCTTGATCTTAATCTGTAGTTGCTAAAATTCCGTTGATGATGAAAAATTAAAATTCTTAATTTTTAACGCGGGAACGGATGTTTTCCACCAAGAAGACATGCTTATTGTTTTATCTCCCACACAAACGACATTATTCAGAGCGTTTACTATGCTTTCGGTAAATCTCATATTTTTAACACTTTTTTTTATTTTTCCGTTTTCTATCAAATAAGTTCCGTTTCTGGTCATTCCCGTTAGCTCAAGGTTTAAGGGTTTAAGGATATTTATATAATGAAATCGCGTGATTAAAATTCCTTTTGATGTTTGTTTTATCATATCATCAACAGATGTTTTTCCGGGAGAAACAAGGGTATTTAAAGGAAACGGTCCGTAAATGTTTGGAACGGGAAGACTGTGTCCCGTGTTTTTTGTTTTGGCTTTTAATGATGTTTTTCTGTCATGCGCCGCGGTTTTTGCCACTCCTTTTTCTATTAAAACCAGTTTTTTTCTCGGAACCCCCTCAAAATCAAAGGGCATGCCGGCGGACGGTCCGTCAAGGGCGTTATCGTAAATTGATATTTTATCGCTTAAAACTTTTTTCCCGATTTTGCCTGAAATAAAACTTTGGCCTTCGGTGTAAGGCTGTCCGCCAAAGCCGAAAATATTCATAAATATTAAAAAATCGGCAACCGCGGCCGGCTCAAGTATTACCGTGTATTTTCCGGTTTTTATTGAGATTGGTTTTTTTGCAAGCCGAGCTTTCAGCGCGGCTATTTTTTCAATTTTATCAAAATCCACGGACGCGATATTATTGGCGCTTTGTCCGGCCCAGCCAAAACCGTCTTTATCTTTAACGGTGATGTCGTATGTGACATGAGATTCTTTATGTGATAAATGAATTCCCAAATTATTTGCCACAGTTGTTTTTATGCAGCCATTTTCCATGGTTCCATAACAAACTTGCTTGGCGGTTTTGCATTTTTTGGCAAAATTTTTTATTTTTAAAGCTTTAAACGCGGGAGATATCTCGGCGGTTTTTTTGAAGAATAGATTTTCTTTTTCAGCAATGGGGCCGGATGGCTTTAAAAGCCCCAAAGCGCCGGATTTTTTTTGGTTTTTAAGCAGATAAAAGGCGTTTTGCGCGGCTTTTTTTATTTCGGACGAGGAACTTTGATTAAAGGTTACTTTTGACATTTTTCCGTTTTTTACCAATCTTATGGAAATATCGGTGTCCGTGTTTGAAATGTTTTGAGAAATAATATTGTCTGAGAAACGGGTGAGGGCGGACTCTTGAGAAGTAATTATCACTTCCGTTTGAGTTCCTTTTGTAATCTTAAAAATTTCAGCGCAAATTTTCTTGGCCGTTTTGATGGACATGGTCCGTGACACGGCACCCGGCATAGCCTTGGCCGTCTGATGCGCATAGCGCCTTGATACGGCACCCGGCATAGCCTTGTGGCTGTTCATTTTCCCCTCCGTGGTTAACGGCAGATTAAGGTTAAGATTAAGAATAAAAAACCGCGAACCAAATCTTATTTAAAAACCCACTTTAATTTTTGCCTAAAAACTTAAACTCTAAAAATATCCGGAATCAAAAATATTGTTTCAATTCCGTTTTGGAATGTTTTTGAAATTCCGAATTTAGAATATTTTTTTTTTATCGCGTTTCGGATGTTCTTTTTCCTCGTTTTTTTGAGAGAAAAAATGGTAGTCGGCGTCTTTTGATTTCATCCATTTTTCAAGAGTTTCCTCGCTGTTTACGGTATAGGTTTTTGGCTGGCTTTGTATTTTTAATTTTTGCTGTTTTATTTTTTCGTAAATATCATCCGTTAAATCACCGGTAAAAAAATTAATTTTTTTCAATAAATTCACATTGTTGAACGCTATTCCGAAAAGATAGGGGTTTTCGTCCGTGGGGCCGAGAGTTACGGTTTCTTTGTTTATCAGTTCAAAACTCTTTTCTATCCATTCGGATTTTGCTTCCGGCGAAGAATTGGCGAGCAGGATGGCTTTTTTCGCTCCGGCGTTAAACGCCCAATGAAATAAAGATAAAATTCTTTCGTTTAAATTTTTAATTTTTGCTTCCGAAAATCCCGGATCGTCTTCGTCAAGCCATGTCAAATCGGGATGTTTGCTTGAGTTCTTGTATGAAATTATTATTGAGGAGCTTGAGACCTTTTTCGCCATTTTATACGAGTTGTTTAAAAGGTCAATATAAACGCGCGCGGCCCGTTCGGCTCCAAAAACTTTTTTAAGTTCAGGGTCAATGTTTTCCGAAATGGGAGCGTCAATTATGAATATGAGGCAATGGTCTTTCATTGGTTTGGAAATAAGCGCGGCATTAAAAGAACAAGTTCTTTAAATGCCAAGTAATATATATTATACTAAATTAGATTCAATAAATGTTTTTATAGTTTTAAATGAAAAAAAGAAAAATAATAATATACGGCGGGAGTTTTGACCCCCCTCATAAAGGCCATTTCAAGCTTCTTAGGGCCGCGATTAAAGAAATAAAACCCGACAAAGTGTATGTTGTCGCGGGGTGGCGTTCGCCTTTTAAAAATTTTCCATTCGCTTCTTATCGCGACAGAGAAAAAATGTTTCGCATGGGAGCGCGCGAGTTTAAATTGAGGGGCGCGGCCCGATTGGTGTTTCATCCGTTTGAATATAAGCGCAAGAAGACCACCTATACATATCAGATTATTGATTATTTTTCTTTAAAGCATCCGCGAGCGCAGCTGTTTTTTCTTATGGGCTCCGATTGTTTGAATTCGTTTAATAAGTGGAAGAAGCATAAATTAATAATAAAAAAAGCGGTTCTTTTGGTGGGAAAACGCGAAGGGTTTTTGCCTGAAATCGGCTTGAGCCCCCCCGTTGTTTTTTTGAAAGATGTTTTCCCCAAAATATCTTCAACCGAAATCAAAAGAGATCTTTTTATTGAAGGGTTTAGCAAAAATGTTTCGGCTTCCGTTTTAAGGCATATGGAACAAAAAAAACTTTATTTGAGCCACATGCGCAAATGGCTTAAATTAAATCTTAATCCCGAAAGATTTAAGCATTGCAAAGAAACAATGAGGCTCGCTTTGGATCTGGCGGCTAAACACGGAATTGACGCGGAAAAAGCCGCGACCGCGGCTCTCCTTCATGACGCGGCGCGGGATTTCGGAGAAAAAAAACTTAAAGTATGGGCGAGCAAAAACAAGGAAAAGATTCCTTTTTTTCAGTCTATCATGAAGAACGAGCCTTTATTGTTTCATTCCCATATGTCGGCGGATATGGCGCGAAACAAGTTTTTTGTAAAGGACAAGGATATTTTAAGCGCGATAAGATATCATACTGTCGGGGCCGCTCAAATGTCGGTTCTTGGCAAAATAATATACATTTCTGATATGGCGGGAAAGGACAGGGACGCGATTTTTCCTTCCGCGGTTTCTAAAAAAAGCAATGCGCGCGGATATGCCGCCGCCATAAGAAAAAAAGCTTTTTTAAATATTGACAAAGCTTTTTTCTTCGCTTTAAAATGCAAGATGGAATATATGATTAAAGAAAAAAAATGGATGCATCCGCGCAGTTATATTATTTATCAAACCCTCTTTAAAAAAACTCATGAATGACAAAGAAAGCGCAAGGAGAGTTTTAACGGGATATATATGAAACGGTTTAATTTAAAAAAAGAAAGAGTTTTGCTTTTTATGGGGCTGATGATTGTTTCGGTTTTTATAATCGCGCATTTTTATTCATCGGTTTCTTTGCGTGTTTCGCGCAATGGCAACATTGGTTTTGCCGTTATATCCAACCCTCCGCGGTTTGTGGTTTATCGTCCCGCGAGCCGCATGGTAAATGTGATAAATATCCCCGGAAAATTATTAAATCCGCGGGGAACGGATTATCAAAAAGCCGCGGCGATTTACAGATTTGTTTCAAAAAACCTTATTATCTCTTATAATTCCGTTTTATATGTTTCAATTGAAAACGAGTTTTTAACAAAGAAAGAGTTTTTAGATTTTTTTAAGTTTGAAGGCTTCAAGCCCGGGCAAGCGATAGAGGCGCTTCAATATATCTGGAAATTAAAAAACGCCAAAGCCACGAATTTTTCATGGAATGACGCCCTTATCGCTTATTTGGAAATTCTTGGCCTTAATTCTTCCAACTTTATAATCACGCATTTTACGGGAAATTTGAATGCCGACAAGTTAAATTTACATATGTCCGATTATAATCCGTTTTTAACAGCTAAAAACACCGTTGTAAAGGTTGAGATTCTTAATGCTTCTGGCGTAAAAAACAGGGCGGCAAAAATAGCGAAATACTTAAGAGAAAAAGGCGTGGATGTGGTTCGTTTCGGCAATTTTTCCTCTATTAGAAAAGAATCAAAAATTGTAAACTGTTCCGATAGTGTTCACTCGGCGTTTAAGGTAAGGAATATTTTAAAACTTCACAGCCTCGCGATATATTCAAAGTATGACAGTTCCAAAATGGCTGACGCGATTGTGATTGTCGGCACGGATTTTAATGAAGAGGGTATTCCCGAATTAAAGAGACAGTGAACTAAGGAGAGATATATATGATAGATTTGGTTTCCATTCTTAAGTCCGCTGTTAATCAGGGGGCGAGCGATATACATATTTGTGTCGGAAAGCCTCCGATGATGATATTATTGGGAGTGATACAACCGGTTGATCCCAAAATTCCGCCAATGAATGCGGAAGAATCTAAAAAAATGATTTATTCCGCTCTTTATGACGATCAAAGAGCCAAATTTGAAAAAGATTGGGAGCTGGATTGTTCTTTCGCGATTAAAGGTATTTCAAGGTTTAGGCTTAATGTTCTTATAGCGAGAAACGGCGTTGAGGCCGTGATGAGGGTTATTCCTTCAATAATTCCCACGGCGGAAAAACTGGCCTTATCTCCGGTCATTGTAAATTTATCCGATGTTCCAAAAGGACTTATTCTTGTTACCGGCCCCACAGGTTCGGGAAAAACAACCACATTGGCGTGTATGTTGGATATGGTAAATCAAAAAAGAAGCGGTCATATTTTAACCATAGAAGATCCCATAGAATTCACATATGAAGGCAAGTCCTGTATAGTTCGCCAGAGAGAAATCGGCCAGCACACCAAAAGCTTCGGCAACGCTTTGCGCGCGGCTCTTAGAGAGGATCCCAATGTCATCTTGGTGGGGGAAATGCGCGATCTTGAAACAATACAACTTACCATAACCGCCGCTGAAACGGGACATTTGACATTTGCCACATTGCATACTCAGGATGCTCCGTCAACGATTGATAGAATAATAGATGTTTTTCCTCCTCATCAACAAATGCAGGTTCGGGTTCAGCTTGCCAGTTCTCTCAAGGCTGTTGTTTCTCAAATTCTTTTGCCGAGAAAAGACGGCAGGGGAAGGGTCGCGGTAAGGGAAATAATGATTATGACTCCGGCCATATCCAATCTTATACGGGAAGGAAAAACACACATGATATACAGCGCGATAGAAACGGGAATAAAATTCGGAATGGTTCCGATGGATAAATCGCTTGCAATCCTTGTTAAACAGAATATTGTGGCGGCGGATGTCGCTATTTCCAAGGCGCATAATGTTGAGATGTTTAAGAAGCTTTGCGGCATGGCATAAGGGCAAATCAACAGCGTAGATATGGGAATATGGTGATAAGTTGATATGGATAAAAAACAAATAAAAGGCGCAAAGGAAAGAAACCAGAGGTCAGAAACAGTATTATAACCCTCTGCAGATTTCAAGGCTATGCTGGGTGTCGTAACAAGGTGCTATGCACATCAGACGACCACAGTGGTTTTTTAAGGAGAGAATTTTATGAATGAGTCGGATTTTAAAAACCTTAAAGAAGTTTCCATGTTTAAAAATTTTGATGACAACAGGCTTAAAGAGTTTTTTAAAACTTTTAAGAAAAAAGAATATGCCGCCGGAGATATAATTTTCAAAGAGGGCAGCGCGGGAAACACTTTGCTTATTCTTATTGAAGGCGAAGTTATAATTGAAAAGAAGCTTGATGAGGATGAAAAAGAGTTTAAACAATTGGCTTTTTTGAGCGCCGGGGAGTTTTTTGGCGAGATGGCGGTTATTGAAGAAAAGCCGAGAACAGCTCAGGCGAGAGCTTGCGCCGATACGGTTTTATATGAGCTTAATCATCGGGATTTTTTCAGTTTCATTAAAGAACATCCTGAAACGGGAATTCCTTTTCTTGTGGAGATAACAAAAACGGTTTTGAGAAGGCTTCAAAACACATCCAATGAGCTTATAATGCTTTTTGATTTAAGCAAGCTTGTTATGGAAGATCATGCCTCATCAAAAGAATTTTTGACTAAAGCGGCGGGTGAAATAGCTCCTTATTTGGACGGCATGTGGAACATTGACGCTTATATGTATAATCAATTTAATGAAGAATATGACGAGGTTCTTTCACAAGAAAAATTTAAAGAAGCAAAGAGAATAAGCATTTGTGAAGAAGATATTAAAACAGGCTGGTTTAATGAACGCGCTTATATAGCGGTTTTTAATTTAAACGATAAAAAACTCGGCTATATTCTTTTTTCAAAAGAAACGGAACTTTCTGATTTTGAAAAAAACAACCTTAGCACCATTTTCAACACAATCTCTTCAATATTGGCTTCGGCCATGGAAAATATAGACCATAGAGCGGAGCTTTTGCTTATGGAGAAACTTAAGGAAAAAAAATATACCATATGAACCAAAAAAAAGAATTTAAAAAAATAGCTTTACTGGCGGCTAATATAGGCGATGAGAAAAAGGCCGGAGATATTGAAATTTATGAGCTTACGGAGAAATCGTCTTTGGCTTTTTATGTGGTTGTAATGACGGCGGAATCTCCTCCTCAAATGAACGCTATTGAGGATGCCGTTTCAATTCAGCTTAAACGGAAAGGAGCTTATATTCTCTATAAAGACGGGCCTGAAAGCAAGACATGGAAAGTAATTGATTATGGCGGAATAATAGTTCACATTTTTGATCCCGTATCCAGAGAGTTTTATTCTTTGGATAAGGTGTATTATGATTTTAAAAAGATTAAATGGGAAAAATCTTCCGTTAAAAAACCCGCTAAAAAAACTGTTAAAAAAACAGTCGTCAAAAAGGCGATTATTAAGAAAAAGGTTATTAAAAAACCTTCCGTTAAAAAAGGCGCGAAAAAATCTGTTAAAAAAACAGTTGCTAAAAAACCTGTAAAAAAAGTTATTAAGAAAAAAGTTGTTTTAAAAAAACCGGCGAAGAAAAAAAGCAAAAAGAAAGTGGCCGCGAAAAAGAAATAAAAGGGTTTTAAAAGTAACGGCAGGGTTACGGCAGATTAAGACCAAGGTTAAGCAAGAAGACAAATTCTTACACAATACTGTTTTTTTGTTCCTAAACCTTAATCTTGCTCTGTAATTTTAGAGTTTTTACTTAGTCTTAGCCTGTAGTTCTATCGGTGTTGCTTAGTCTTAATCTGTAGTTGTATCGGAGAAACAATGTTTGACTCTTTTGAAAAAGAAGTTAAAAAAAGCGCGCGAAAAGTTTTTAAAGCGGATGATTTGGCTTTTAAAAAATTTAATTTTTCAGCGTCTCCGCCGCATATAAAGAGCGATTTATCCATAGCATGGCCGATTGCCGCGGCTAAAATTCTTAAAATGCCTCCGATGGAAATAGCAAAAAAAGCGGCGGCTGGCATTTGTTGCGAGCATATAAAATCAATTGATGTGGCGCCGCCGGGTTTTATCAATATAAATCTTAAAAAAGAATTCTTGCTTAATAATTTGAGAGAGATGCTTTCTGTTTCCGATTATTTTAAAAATTCGGATAACTCCACGCAAAATATAAATATGGAATTCGTTTCGGCTAATCCCACAGGGCCTTTGCATTTGGCTTCCGGCAGCGCGGCAACTTTAGGCGACAGCCTTATCAGGATTTTGAAGTTTTTGGGTTATAGGGCAAGTTCGGAATTTTATGTAAATGATGTGGGCAATCAAGTCGAGCTTTTGGGCCAATCCTTGAAGGCGAGATTTTTGGGCGCGGATGTGCCTGAGAATGGTTATCAAGGAGAGTATCTTAAAGATATTGCTTTAGAGCTTCCAGCTGAAGCGAAAGTCTGGGGCGACAAACAATTTTCAGATTTTGCTCTTGAGAAGATAATTGCTTCGCATCGCGCGGACATGAAGGATTTTGGGGTTGAATTTGACAAATGGTTTTTGGAGTCGGAATTGGAAAAAGAAGATTCCATTGAGAAGGTTAAAGAAAAGCTTAAAGAAAAAGATTTGACTTGTGAAAAAGAAGGGGCTTTGTGGTTTGGTTCTTTGGGGGAAAAAACGAATGAGGAAGATAAAGACAATGTGCTTGTAAAAACCGATGGAAGAAACACCTATTTTTTAAGTGATATCGCTTATCATCTGAATAAATATAAAAGGGGTTTTACCAGACTGATAGATATATGGGGAGCGGATCATCAGGGTCATGTTCCCAGAATGAAAGCGGCGATTTCCGCCTTAAATAAGGGGATTGGTTCTTTTGAAGTTATAATACATCAATTGGTTTCGCTTAAGATTGGCGGTAAAATCGTAAAAATGTCCAAAAGGAAAGGAGAGTTTATCTCTCTTAAAGAATTAACCGCGGATGTGGGCAAAGACGCCTGCCGTTTCTTTTTCGCGATGAGAAGTCCGAACACTCATTTAAATTTTGATGTGGAACTTGCCAAAAAAAAATCCAATGAAAACCCCGTGTTTTATGTCCAGTATGTTCATGCCAGAATATGTTCCATATTCGCTAAATCCCAAGGGATGAAATTTGATATAAACGCTTTGCCCGATTTTAATAAAGTTAATTTAAACGCTGAAGAGAGAGAATTGATTAATAAGCTTCTTTGGTTTGAAAAAGTTTTAGGCAATTGCGCCGCTGATTTAACTCCCCATCATCTTACAACCTATCTTATGGAGCTTGCGGCGCTTTTTCATTCCTTTTATGATAAGCATAAGGTGCTCGATGAAACTAATCGGGAGACAACGCAGGTTAGGGTTTTTATTCTCCGTGGAGTAAAGTTTGTCAT
>DAOWGR010000108.1 GCA_030637365.1 Elusimicrobiota bacterium | reverse complement strand
GTCTTTTTCGTTTAACGCGGTTTCATAATGCTTTTTTATTTTCTCCAATTCTTTTTCAAATTCCGAACTTATCGCGTTTGTTTCAATTGAATGATTTTCCCGCTCTTTTAAAGAGCGCGAATTAAAGGTTTCCATGGTTTCTTTGAAGCTTTTTGCCATTTCCGACTCTTTTTCTTGCAAAGTGTTTAGAAATTTGTCTTCAAGTTCCGCCGCTTGATTAATCAAAAGCGTTCTTTGTTCCTCTGTGGCCCGTTCTTTTATCTTTAGATGTTTGGAACGGAGGTCTTCTTTAATATCAAACTTTTTTTGGTATTCTTTTTTTATTTCTTCTTCTTTTTTTAGAAATTTCAAATCAAGGTTTTTTATTTTTTCAATAAATTCAAGTTCAAGCTCAGCCTTGAATTTTTTGGTTTTTTCGTCCGTTTCTTTTAAGTTTTTTTCATTGGTTTGAGCGGTTTCTTTTAAAAGAAGTTCGTTTTTTTTGTTTTTATTTTCAAGAATTTGAATCGTTTCAAACATGGATTTTTTCTGAGATTCAATGATTTCGCTTTTTTTTAAAAAGTTTTTTTCTTTGAGAGTAAAGGATTCTTCCAGAGATTGCTTAAGAAGAGCATATCTTTGTTCGGTGGTGGATTCAAGATCTTCTTCTCTTTTTTTAAAAATAGTTGAAATTCTGTTTTTTAAATTTTTTAAATTTTGTTCGTCTTTTTCAAGTTTTTGTTTTTCCTGCGCCACAGTTTCATTTTGTTCTTTAATAGACAGGTTTAAATCTTTGATTCTTTCCTCATAAGCGGTTTCAAGTGATTTTTCTTTATTTTTTAATTCTTCCGTTTTTATTTTAGTTCTGGATATAAGTTCCGCTTCGCGGTTTAAATATCTTTCTTCCAAAGCGGTTTCTCGGGTTTTTTGATCCGCTTCAATATTTTTTTTAAGAGTTTCCAACTCAATTTCTTTTTTTCGGTAGCGGTGTTTTATGGTTTGAAGATTTTTTTGTCCGTCAAATTCGCTCTTTTTAAATTCTTCCTTTGCCTCTTTTAACATGTCCGACAATCGCGCGGTTTGTTTTTGATATTCCGTTTCCACCCGCCATACGCGTTTTTCCTGTTCTTCTTTTGAAAGATTTTTATTTTCAGCCAGCCATTTTTTGTAAATATCGGAAAGGTTTTCTTCGCGTTTTTTAAATTCCAAATTTAATTTATCCGTTAAGATTGTTGTTTGTTTTAAATGGTTTTCCTTTAATCGTCCTTGAAGCTCATCTATTTCAAGCTGATGTTTTATTTTAAACTCTTCTTCTTGTTGGCATAATTTTTGCTCCCAAATTTTGTTTATATATCTTATTTTTTCGTCTCCTTCTTTTATAGCGGTTTCTCTTCCGAGTTTAAGTTCATTGATAAAGGTTTCTCTTTCAATTTTAAATTGTTCCTCTCTTTCTTCTTCCCATTTTTTAAACATTTTCTCCATTTCAAAATGAAGAGTTTTGCGCTGTTGGTTAAGCAGGTCCTCCTTTTTTGCCGTTTCACGGCGCAGCCGCTCTCGTTCATCCTCAAGCGTCGCTCTATGTTGATTTATGGCGGAATCCAGCATTTGCTGATATTTGTTCCAAAGTTTTGATTCTTTATTCACGAACAACCGAGAAATTTCTTCTTCTCGTTGTTTAATGCGGGTTTCTTGAGCTTTTATAAGGGCTTCAAATTCCGCGGTTTTGGCGGTATTGTTTCTTTGTATCTCCTCAAAAGACTTTGACCGAAGGCCGGCTATTTCCGCGTTTTTTTCTTTTAATTCGGACGATAGGCGGAAAACCATTTTCGCGGTATCAAGTTCGGTTTCCTTTAATATGTCGTCAAAATCGTTTGGTTCCATATTTATTCCCATCCGGTTTCTCGCGTCAATCTCCGTGATTAATCAATTGCGGTTGTTTTTTTCAAAATTCGCGATCCATTCTTCCAATTTGTCCTGATAATAAATTTTATTCGCCATTTCTCTTTGTTTCAATTCTTCAAATCGCTTGGAATATTGCTTGTCGGCTTCAGAGCGGTGTTCCATAAGCGTTTTGTGCATTTCCTGTTGAGCGTCAGCTATTTTTTGAATATTTTTATGCTCTTTGTCTTGCAATTCTTGATAAAGTTTTATTTTTAGCCGGCTATATTCTTCTTCCAGTTTTATTCTCGTCTTCTCCAGCTCCGTTTTTTTATTTTCCATATTGGTTTTAAATTTTTTGTTAGCTTCTTCCGTGTTGTTTTTTTCTTCAATCATAGTCGTTTCAAATTCCGAGCGAATTTTATTAATCCGGGTTTCAATCTCGGCGCTTAGTTTTTCTTTTTCTTTTTTAACGGTTTCGGCTTTGTTGTCATATTCCTCAATTAACAGCCGCTCTTTGCCGGACATCTTTTCCTCCATGGCTTGCCGCTCGTCTTGCAGATTTTTTTGAAATTTATCCGAAAGCTCTTTTCCCCGCCGCGCGTATTCTTTTTCATAACGCGCTTTCAAGTCTTTGTTCGCGAGTTCCAGTTCTTTTTCTTTGTTTGCCAAGGTCGCATCTTTTTGTTTGAATTTTTCAAGCAGGGTTTCTTTTTTGTTGTCCAAAATTTTTTCCAGTTCTTTTTCTTTTTTGCGCAGATTCTTAACAAAAGTATTTTGAGTTTCAATCTCATATTGAGCGTATTTAAGTTTCAGCTCATCTTCAAATTGCAAAAATTTTTCTTTAAGGTTTGATTGATGTTTCGCGAATTCTTCTTTCAAGTTTTCTTTTTCATCATGAAGTATTTGCTCTTTTTCAAGCAGGTTGTTTTCATCGTCGGTTATTTGCCGGTTTTTTAAAGTTTTTTGAAGTTTGTCATAGTGTTTAATCAGGCTTTGTTCTTTGTTTTTATATGCTTCATCAAGAGATTGTTTAATATGCTCGATTCTTTCGCCGTAAGATTTTTCAATGTCTTTTTTTGCCGATTCAATTTCCAGCGCTTGTTTCCCCATCCATTCATTCTGTTCTTGAAGAATTAAAGCTCTAAGCCGCTCTTCTTTTAACGAGGCTTCCGTTTCAAGGCGTTCTTTTGCCTTTTTTCTTTCTTTTTCATTTGAATCAATAAACTCTGTCTGTTTGTCTGTCCAGTCTTTTTCCCATTTTTTGTTAAGGTTGTCTATATTTGTTTGAATTTCCTTTTGATTTTTTTTTGCCAAATCACTCCATTTTCCGCGAATATGTTCAATGGCTTCCTGATATGATTTGTTGGCGTCCGTGTCGTGGTTTTTGATAATTTCCACCACTTGCGCTTCCATGTTTAAGCGCGTGTCAACATATTCTTGTTCGCGTTTTTGAATATAATTTTGCAGACGATTTCTTATTTCGGAAACTTCTCTTTGGTGATTTTCTTTTAAAACGGCTATCTCCGCCTCTTTTTCTTTTTTTATTTCTTTTTCTTTTTTTTCAAGCTCTTGAATCTTTTCTTCTTTCTGTTGGGCGAAACATTGTTCCAATTGGCGAGTTTTATCTTCGTAAGCTTCATTTATTTCGCGTTTTTTCTTTTCCCGCTGCGCAAAAGAATGTTTTGAAAGAGCGTCGCTTTTTTCCAAAAATTCATCTTCAAGTTTAACTCTGAATACTTCAAGCTGTTCCTCTTTTGATTTATACAGTTCGGCAAATTCGCGCATTTTGCGTTCATATCTTTCGGTTAGCGCGAGTTCTTCCTGAGCCAATCGGGCGTGATGTCCCTCGGTTAGCTTTACTTCAAGGTCTTCGTATTTTTGGCGTATAGCCAGTTCTCTGTTGGCCAAATTATCTTCATGTTTTCCCAAAAGCGCTTGCAGTTCCGCTTCTTTCAATTCAGAGTTTTTGCAGTTTTCTTCAATGGTTTTTAATTTGAGGTTTCCTATGGCGGCCTCTTTTTCGGCAAGCTCCGCTTTAAGGGCTTTTATTTCTTCTTCCAATTGAACTTTTGCTTGTCTCCAATTAGCCATCTCTTCATTTATTATTTGGTGGCGCAGTTTGGATTTAAGGCCGGATTCCATTGTTTGCTGGCTTTGCCAGTTTTTTTCCCATGTTCTTATGGTGTTCTGCCATTTTTTTACGGTTTCTTCTTTATGGTCCAGTTGTTTGGTTAAAGAACGGACGATATCTGTTTTATGGCGGGTATCGTCTTTTAATTTGCTGGTTGAATCCTCAAGAAATTCAAGTCGTTCCACTGCCCATTTTAAAGCGAATTTGGCGGTTTCCAAATCGGTAATCACCGAAGGATCAAGATTCGGTTTGTGTTCCATCATTCCTCCAATAAAGACGGGTAAATGCTAAATTAAAAAATAAAGAGTTTCCTTTTTCCATCTATGCTTCGCATCAATAGAAATAAAATAATGTAATGATTGAAATTATACAATAAGATGTATTGAATAAATATTGAATCCTTGTGAAAAAAACATAGGGAGATAAGTTGCGGGCCATGTTTTTAACGGACATGGGTAAGTCATAAGTTTTACAGCCGAGCGGGAAATACAAACCCGATACGATTCACACCGCGGAATGTTTGCGGAACTTGGAATTCATGATTTGATAGGGAAAAGCGAGCCAGACTCGTAGATTGCAAGGCCTTAACGCGTTTAAAAAATCGTTTATGCTTTCGGTTTTATCACACGGCCGCTTTTTATGCATGTTGTGCATACGAGAACGGATTGGACTTTATTATCAAGCACTATCCTCTGTTTTTGAAGATTTGGCTTAAAAACTCTTTTGGTGGCCGTATGAGAATGGCTGTAAGAGTTTCCCGAATGTTTGGCTTTTCCGCAGATTTTGCATTTAAAAGACATAATCAATATTGTACAAAAATACAATTTAACCTCCAAATATAAATGGGGTCTGTAAAGGGGTGTAAATGGGGTCTGACCCCATTTATTCCCCATTTATTATATAATACGCTTATGCCAAGAACAGAGAGAATAGATATTGGAAACCATGTCTACCATGTCTTAAATAGGGCAAACGCCAGAGCGCGAATATTTGATTGTGACAAGGATTATCAGCTTTTTGAAAATACGCTTGAAGAGGCGGCAGGGAAATATGATATGAGGATTTTGTCTTATTGTCTTATGCCAAATCACTATCATCTGGTTCTTTATCCAAAGAAAGATGGAGACATGTCGAGATTTATGGGGTGGCTTGGCGGCACCCATACAAGAAGGTGGCATGCCGTGAAAGGAAATATCGGACAAGGACATCTTTATCAAGGCAGATATAAATCATTCTTGTGTCAAAATGACAATCATTTTCTTGCACTTTCTCTTTATGTGGAGCGCAATGCTAAGAGAGCAAATTTGGTTAAAAATGCAGAAAATTGGAGATGGTCCAGTTTATGGCGAAGGACGAATGGAACAGCCAAACAAAAAGAGATGCTCTCTTTATGGCCAGTGGTAATGCCTAAAGATTATTTAAACCGGCTTAATCAATCACCGGAAAAAGATGTGGAAGAAAATATTAAAAAATCCATTCTTAAAAGCGTTCCGTATGGCGGTGGCGATTGGGTAAGTAAATTAAAAATAGGTGGGGTCAGACCCCATTTTTAACCATTTAGTAGGAGATTATTTATGAAATCACATACCGAGTATTTATGGATGGATACATCGCGGCGTTATGAGATTGTGAATATAACCGATAAAGTGGAAGATGAACTTGGAAAAAGCGGCATAAAAGAAGGGCTTTGCCTTATAAACGCCATGCATATAACGGCGAGTGTTTTTATAAATGACAATGAAAGCGGATTGCATAAGGATTATCTCAAATGGCTTGAAAAATTGGCTCCTTATTCCAAAGACGGGTATAATCATAATTTAACAGGCGAAGATAACGGCGACGCTCATCTAAAAAGAACCGTCATGGGGCGAGAGGTGATTGTGGCGGTTACAAACGGCAAGCTTGATTTTGGGCCGTGGGAACAAATATTTTACGGTGAATTTGACGGGCGGCGAAGAAAGAGAATTCTGATCAAAATAATAGGTGAATAACCCCACCGCCCGTTTATGATGCGGAGCATCATTCATGGGGATGGTGTACAAATAAATAAAGGAGAAGTGAGAAAAAATGAGATATTTAAATATTTTAAGGGCGGACAAAGTCCGCAAACAGGCGGTAGGGTAAAATGAGAAACCGAAAACTGTTGCACGTCGCGGCTGGGCGCGGTTTGCGGGATGACGGCAATTATCTGAAGTTTTTGGAAGAGGCCAGAACCGAGTATCTTGAAGATAGGGGAATGTTTTTAAAAGAATTGATGGAAGAAGGAGTTTGGTTTGTCGTTCGGCGTCAGGAAATAGAATATAAGTCCTCCGCCCGGTATGGAGATGAGCTTGAAATAAAAACATGGATTAAAGAGTTTTCCAATGTTAGAATACAATTTGAATATGAGATAAAAAATCAAGACGGGTTGTTTTTAACTAAAGCGGTTACGGACATGGTATGCGTGGGAAAAGATTTGAAATTGAAGGAAATGCCCGATAAGCTTAAAATGGTTTTAAAAAAGGGAATTGTTTCATGAAAAAAAAATCCATTATTATTATATGCGGAATCGCGCTGATTTTAAGGGCGCTATACGCTTTCGGGTTTCCTTTGCATGAGCTTGCTGGAGACGCTTTGGGTTATGACATTATTGCTTGGAATATCACACAGGGTTTCGGGTTCTCTTTGCAGTCCGGAACGCCCACTCCGATAAGGGCTCCGATGTATCCATTTTTTTTGAGCATAATTTATTTCATTTTCGGACATTCTTTGCTTATGGCGACATTGGCGCAGGCTTTACTGGGTTCTCTGATATGTTTTTTTGTTTATGACATTGGCAATAGATTATTCAGTGAAAAGGTCGGGTTATTAGCCGCATGGCTTTATTGTTTTTATCCTGTTTCCATTGCTTACAGCGGTTTATTATTGTCAGAAACCTTATTTACATTTTTGTTTGTTTTAGCAATATCGTTTTTCATAAGGAGCGAGAACGGCAATAAGAAATATTGGCTGATACTTTCTTGCTGCGCATTGGGCGTAACCACTCTTACTCGCCCCACAACGATATTGTTTCCGGCGGGAATATTCATGGCTTTGCTGATTTCCGGCGTTAGCCGACCGATTAGAAAAATTTTATTGGTCGCATTGGCTTTTGGTTTTGTTATTTTGCCGTGGACAATACGCAATTATAAACAATTCAATGTTTTTTTGCCGGTGGCAACCGGTGGTTCCACATGTCTTTATGCCACAGGGTGTATGGCGGAAGGGTCAACCTATGATAAGGGAATGAAAGAAGCGCACGCTAAATGGAAAAAATTTAAAACTTCAAATGAATTCTCCCAAGGACTTGACCCCAATATAAAATTTGACCGGCAATTAAAAAAAGAGGGCGTTGAAATGATAAAGAATAATCTTGTGAATTATGCCGCCGTGGTTTTGAAAAGAATACCGAAGTATTGGATTTCAAGCCATTCCTCCATTTTTGGCGTGAATAAGCCTTTTGGAGAATATTACGCGCGGAAGGAATATTTTCCTATTTTTTTTCGCATAGCGTTGCTTTTATTTCATGGCATTCTCATGCTTATGGCTTTTATGGGTATGATTTATTCTCTGAAATCTTTTAGAAATTGGTCCATACTGCCGCTTATTTTCCTTTATTTCAATATGCATATTTTATTTGATATGTGTCCGAGATATTTTATTCCCATATTTCCTTACATATTTATTTTTTGTTCCGTTTTCATAATAAAAGCGAGTGAGAAAATAAATTTTATGGGGGGAATTGAAAAATCGCGTGATGTCAAAAGCGGGTTTAGCGCATGAAAATACTTTTTCAGGAACCACTGGTAAGCAGAAGTATAACCTACGGCAAATTTTCCAAAGGCGCCGGTAATAATACATTTCCTTACGGCATTGCTTCCATAGCCGGATATATTGCTGGCAAGGGGTATGATGTCAAATATATAGAGCCCAATATAGAGAGAATGGATTTTGACGCTTATGGCCGCTATCTGATGAAAAATGATTTTAAAGTTATCGCCATGAGTTCAACCACTTTACAAATAAATCAGACCATAAAGACTTTTGAATTTATAAAGAAGATTAAGCCTGAAACCATTACTGTGATTGGCGGGGTTCACGCCACCATTATGGCTTTTGAAACATTGAATGCCACGGATGCCATAGATTATCTTGTTATCGGGGAGGGAGAGGTTCCTTTTTTAAGATTAATGTCTCATATTGAGAAAAACGGAGCGAAAGATGAGGTGGCTATCGGCGGAGTCGCTTTCAAAAAAAAAGGCGGCGAAACAATTATTAATCCTCCTTCACCTGAAAATACTCTGCAAACCGCCGACTTGCCGACCCCTCCATACCATTTGTTTCCGATGAATAAATACATCGCCCAGATTACATATACCAAAAGATTTCCATCCTATTCCATAGTCGCTTCCCGCGGCTGTCCGTTCAAATGTTCATTTTGCAATGGAAGCGTTGTTTTCGGTAAAAAGGTTCGTTATAAATCTCCGGATAGAATTATAGATGAAATATTTACATTAAAAAATGAATATGGAGCGAAAGGCATTATATTTTTAGATTCTACATTTACCGTGGATAAACAGTGGCTTACCGAATTTTGCCGAAAATATATTGAAAAAAAAGTCGGTCTTCCCTGGGCTTGCAATTCCCGCACGGATACGGTGGATGAATCTTTATTAAGGCTGATGAAATCGGCAGGATGCTGGGAAATACTTTTTGGCGTGGAATCGGGGAATCAAAAATCATTGGACATTATAAACAAAGGCACAACGGTCCGGGGAAATACCAATACGCTTAAGCTCGCGATGAGTTTGGGTTTTTATACATACGCCAGTTATATTCTTTGTTTGCCGGATGAAACAGAAGCTGACGCTCTTAATACCGTCAGATACGCCCGGGATATCGGAACTCCCATCGCGATGTTTTATTTACCGGTTCCTTATCCGGGAACCGAACTGTATGGAATTTGCAAAGAAAAGGGGATTCTCAGAGAGGATGCCGATTGGGAAGATTTTAACGCTTGGGATTTTTCCAATCCGGTTTATATAAATCCTCTTATAGGCAAAGAGCGTATGCAGGCCATACTTAAGAGCGCTTATAATTCCTATTATCTTAATCCCGCCGTAATATTGGCCAACCTTAAAGAAATTATCTTGCTCAGGCAGGATATTAAAAAATTCGTGTACGCTTTAAAAGGCATGGCCGGCTTATTTAAATAAAAGAGGGCCTATTTGCTTGATACTTTTATTTGCAGCAATATCATTCCTATGCCGAATGTTATCATGGACATGAAAAATGACAATAGCGACGAAATAAACCACAAACCATTTTGATTTGCCGTGAATATCAGCGCGAAAAAAACGGCCATAGCCAAAGGCAACGCGCACATGGGAAGAATAAGCTTCATGGGATTGAAATGAATTCCTATTTCAAGCAGAATCTGCAAGGCTCTTAATGTGTCCCTGAAATAATTTATTTTTGATATGCCGCTTCTATGTCTGTATTCAACTGGTACAAACAGCGAGCTAAAACCCGCGGCCAAAAACAAAAGGGTTGTTGTTGTTGAGAATGAAAAACCCTTGCATTCATGAGCTTTGGGCAGAAGCTTGTAAATTGATTTTCTAAATATTCTGATTCCGGAATTTATATCGGGGATGGAGACGCCGGATATGTATTCAGCCAAAAAACGAAATGCGGCTCTGGCCGGATATTTGAATAATTTTCCTTTATATTCTTTTCCGGTTCTTTGGCCTATAACCATGTCGAATTTTTGCGTATATGGCAGAAGTTTAATTATATCCGTTGCGGCGTAAGAACTGTCCGCGTCCATAGTGGCTATAATATCGTATTTTGAATTTTCCATTCCGGTTATTATCGATTGTCCATACCCCCGGTTTATGCCGTGGTCTATGACTTTTGCTTTTGTTCTTTTTGCTTGTTCAAGAGTCAAATCCGTTGAGCCGTCATTTATTACGATTATTTCATAATTGTGACCGTTATTGGACATTGCGGAATTTATTTCATCCACTACTCCGATTATGCCTTCTTCTTCATTATACGCGGGTATTATTATGCTTACATCCATCTTTTTCTCCTTGATTAATCCTTGTAGACCGAGTAACAACAGCCCAGGCAACATTTATTAAGAGTTTTTTTATTAAGTCTTGAACGGAAGTTCCTGAATTGTTTGCCATTCCATATTTTTTTAAAAGGAGTGTCCAGTATATTTCCCGTTTTATAAGAAAGGCACGGGAAAACATCTCCTGACGGAGACACGCAAGCAAATGACCACGGGATTTTACACGGTAAAAATTCTTTTGGGGATAAACTGTTTTTAATATGTTTGGAAACCGGGACATTGTCGAGCATATTATACGGATAAAACCTTATAACGGTTTTGCCGGCATAGTTCTTGATTTTTTCCAATTGATTTATTAATGATTTTTCGGCTGATGATTCAAGATTTAGACAGGTTTGAAGCGGTTGCGCCGAAAAAATGTCATTGATATTATCGGTATAGTCATTGCCGAATTGCGTATCGGATATCTTTGGCAGTGAAAGGCTCCAAAAATCCACATTTAGTTCATCAATTAATTTAAGCAGGCTTTCCATATCATTATAATTTTCTTTCAATATGACGGTTTTTATATCTATTAGCGGGAATTTTGAACCTCTCTTTTTCTTTTCGGCCTGAATTTTTTTTATATTTTCAATGACCTTTTCAAAAAGATTTTTTTTCCCGCGTATTTTGTTATGTATATTGGCGCCGCCATCCAAAGAAATTCCAATAATCATAAGTTTGCCTGAAACCATTTGATTTATTTGGCTTTCGGTCATTAATTCGCCATTTGTGAGGATATTGCATTTGTTTTTGGAAAGAGCGAAAGAGAGTATCTCATCAAAATCTTTTCTGACAAAAGGATCTCCTCCGGTAAGTGTTATAAGTGACCAGCGTGGCAGGGAATTTATAAGATTTTTCCATTTTTCCGCGCTGAGTTCGTTTGAATTATCGGACTGTCTGGATTGATAGCACATCGCGCAATTAAGATTGCATCTGTGCGTCAGTTCAAGCTGTACTATGGCGGGAGAAAACGCTTTGGTAGTATTGAGGGTGGTCGGAATAAATGAATGAGCGTTCAAAACTCTGTTGTGAAGTTTTAGTATTTTAAGTATGTTTTTATGCATTAAACTTATTAATTAATCCTCTTTTAATTCAATCACTTCGCCGAACGAAGAAAGCGGCTTGTCAAATTTCTTTGAATCGCCGATAACAAATATCATGGCGGTTTCAGGGGCAAGAATTTTTTTTGAAGTTTCCAAAACATCAGCTTGAGTGATTTTTGATATTTGTTCGGTATAGTTATCCAAATAGTCTTTTTTATAGCCGTAAAGCTCATAAGCCGCTCTTTCTTCCATCAAACTGAACGGGGTTGGAAATCTAAAAACGAAAGAATTTATTATGGAATTTTTGGCCACATTCAATTCTTGAACGCTTACGGGTTTTTCTTTCATCAGCTTAAATTGTTTCAGCATTTCTTCAAGAGCTTGAGAATAGGTTTCCGGTTTTGTGCCGCAATAGGCAAAGACATAGCCATAATCGGGGCGTTTGGCAAAAGAGCTGTAAACACTGTAGGCAAGCCCCCTTTTTGTTCTTATTTCAGTCGTAAGCCTTGAAGAGAAATCACCGCCGCCCAGAATATGATTGGCGACATTCAGAGAAAATTCTATCGGATTATGTCTTTTAATCCCCTTTTGAACAAGCACTATATAAGTTTGGGCGATGTCTCTGTCTATAAAATATATTTTTCTTTCTTTTTTAATTTTTACCTCGGGTATTGCCGTGAATTTGACCGTTTTTTGCTTCCATGAGGAAAAAGCGTTGTTTAAGCTTTTTAATATTTCTTTTTCATTTTTAAAATCTCCGCTTACGGCAAGAATCATATTATTCGGCTTATAAAAGTTTGAATGAAAGTTTTTCAAATCCGCTTTTTTTATGGCTTTAATCGTTGTTGGTTCCGTTCTCCATCCATAAGGATGGTTTTTGCCGTAAAACATTCTTATGGCTTCTCTGTGGGCTTGAGAACCGGGATTGTCATTTCTTCTTCTTATAATTTCCAACGACATGTCTTTTAAGAGGTTTACTTTATCATTATTAAAAGAAGGATTCATTAAAACATCGCCGTAAATGTCAAATACCTTTTTAAAATCTTTGGAAAGGCAGCGCATGGATACTTCGCCTTCTTCCATAAACATTCTTGAGCTTATTGCCGCGCCTGAAAATTCCAAGATTTTATCTATTTCTTCAGGTTTATATTTCATTGTTCCGCCGTCTTTTAACAGTGCGGCGGTTAATTGGGCGAGTCCGATTTTATCTTTAGGGTCATAAATCTCTCCCGTTTTTATTTTTGCCGAAATATTTATTATCGGCAGGGTATTGTCTCGTAATATATAAACCGTCATTCCGTTTTTAAGCAAATGCCGGGAGCCTTGCGGGGGAGAAAAATCCAACGGTTTTGATTTTGAAAGTTTGGGTTTTACCGCGTATAATGAGGAGGCAAAAACCAAAAAAGAGGAACCCAATATTAAGGTTTTTAAGATATGTTCTTTCATTTTAATCTCCTTTGCTTCTTTTCCGGCATTTTTAAGAATACAATGGTTTTATTTTCTTTTGTGAGATATTTTTGAGCCGCTTTGGAAATATCTTCGGGTTTTAACTCTTTTATTTTTTCCAACATTATCCAATCTGTTTTCCAATCGCCGAAAATCTGATCTCCTGAAGACAAATTTTGAGCCATGCCATGATTGGATTCAAGTTGTTTTATTAAATCCGCTTCATAATTGTTTATTATCCTGTCCATTTCCCATTTGGTCGGCGGTTCTTTTTTTACTTTTTCAATCTCGTCCATTACGGCATCTTCAACTTCTTTGAGCGTGTGAGGTTTTTTCGGCGCCGCCGCTATGATAAATAAAGAAGGGTAGCGGTTTCCCGGTGTTGAATGATAGGAGCCCGCGTAAAGAGCTATTTTTCTTCCCTCAACCATGGTTTTATAGAATCTTCCCGTTTTGCCGCCCGAGAGCACTTCGCTTAATACGATAAGGGCCGGCATATCCGCGCTGTCAAAGCCGTTATTATGAAAGCCCATTCTAAACATGGGTTGCGCCTTAAAGAAAACATTTATTCTTTTTTCGGCTTTTTGTTTGGGCTCTTTGGTGTAATTTGTGGACGGAATTTTTTTTCTTTTCCATGAACTGAAATATTTTTCGGAGAGTTTAATAACCTCTTTGGGATTTATATCGCCGACTATCGCCAAAGTGGCGTTATTGGGGGCGTAAAACTTTGAAAAAAAGTTTTTGGCGTCGGTCGCGCTGTATTTTTTTAAATCGTCGCTCCAGCCGATGGTGGGGTTTTTATACGGATGGGCCACAAAAGCGTGCGAAAACAACGCCTCCCATAAAACTTTATTCGGGTCTGATTCTCCCATTCTTTTTTCTTCCATAACCACCGCGCGTTCCATGTAAAATTCTCTCAAAACCGGATTTTTAAATCTGTCGCTTTCAATAATCATCCAGTCTTCAAGCCTGTTGGAGGGAAGAGATATCATATATGTCGTAAAGTCCGTCGCGGTTCCCGCGTTAAGTCCGCTTGAGCCAAGTTCTTTATATATCTTTATATATTCATTTTTTATAATAAATTTGTCGGCCTCTTTCAGGAGTTTTTTGAACTCATTCTCAAGCTGTTTTATTTTTTCTTCATTTCGGTTTTTCTTGGTTTTTTCCAGAGCAAGCTTTTGATTGGTGTCTTCAATTTTTTCCAGTAAAACTTTTTCTTTCTTATAGTTTAAGGCATTAATGGTTTTTGTTCCTTTAAAAGCCATATGTTCAGCCATATGGGCAAGTCCGGTTTTGCCTTGTTCATTGTCCACATTTCCGGCTTTGAAAGTCATATTGAAGGAAATTATCGGTGAAAAATGCTTTTCAAGCATTAAAATTTTAAGGCCGTTTTTAAGAGTATAAGAAATTACTTTGGGCAGTTTGGGGTCTTTTTCCACTATGGCTCCCATTTTCTCAAGTTCGCTCATTTTATCTCCTTTATTTTTAGCGGCATTGGCGGGTAAGGCGGTTGCGCACATCAAAAGCGTTACAAATATTAAAATAAATAATCTCATTTATCCTCCGGAATTATGTGACAACAAACCATTATATTAAATTAAGCCGAACGCTTGGAATAAACCTTTGCAACCCCGCGGGTTGCAGAGGTTTTCTCAATGTGAGAAAAAAGATATACTAATGTCTAAGGGTTTAAAGCAAATATAATTATTACTTAAAGGAGTGTCGCCATGACTAATCAGACTAAAACAAAAGAAAATAACGCTCGGGAGGAGTATTCAGCTATGGAAAACGATTTTAAAGTTAAAGATATCAATTTGGCCCCGCATGGCCGCAAAGAAATAGAGATAGCCGAAAAGGAGATGCCCGGGCTTATGTCCATTCGTAAAAAGTTCGCGGCCAAAAAACCTCTTAAAGGAGCGAGAGTCATGGGTTCGCTTCATATGACCAATC
>DAOWGR010000039.1 GCA_030637365.1 Elusimicrobiota bacterium | reverse complement strand
TTTGGGTTATTATATAGCCAATTTTGAAAAAATCAATGAACAGCAAGTATGTGTGGGGGCTGCCTATTGCCTCTCATCCCTTATTCTTTATATACTTACCGTTAGGTAGAATATATGAAAGAAAAAAACAATAATAAATTTCTTCGAAGCAAAAAAATCAAGCAAAAGATATTAAAAATAACTCTTGGCTTAATCGCGGACAAAGGCCATGACGCCGTCTCCATGAGGGAAATAGCGAAAAAACTAAACATCACCAAGCCCGTGCTCTATTATTACTTTAAAGATAAAAACGATTTAGTAAAACAAAGCTTTACCGAAGTTTCAAAAAAACTCATGGAACTCCGCGCGGAATCATCCAAGGATGATTTGTCTCTTGAAAATAAAATAGCTCTCTTATTAAAAAATCATATCACCTTTTTTGGCAAAACGCCAAACGCCGCCAAATGCGCCCTTAAAATGATGGCGGCCCCGGAACACGGCCCCCTCAAAACCATCGCGGATGAAATACGCGATAAAAATCAAGCTATTTTGAAACAGACTCTTTTAAAATCGGTTCAAAAAGACGAGATACATAAATCTTCCGCTCAAGACATGTTTCACATAATAAGCGGCATTATTGAGCATATTATAATTGAATCAAAAAAAGGAACGAATTTTGACTCAAAATTTCATAAAAGAATGGCAAAATTTTTATGCGCGGGAGCGGTTAAGAAATGAATATTCCAAAAAGAATCTTTTTAATGTTTATATTTCATTTCCTTATGAGCGGCTCGTTTCTTTTCGCCGAAGCCAATGAGAAAAAAAACATACTGATAATAACTTTGGATGACGCCGTTAAAATGGCGCTTAATTCCAGTGAAGACCTTAAAATGGCTTCAAACAACAGAGAAACGGCTCTATCCAATTTGCTGAAAGCCAAACAGGAAAAGCTCCCCTATTTATCGACATCGTTTTCATGGACCAAAAATCTGCAATATCCGACCGGCATAGGCATGAATGATTATTCTATGGATTTCGGCCTAAGCCTTTCTCAGAAAATTTTCACCTTCGGCAGAATGAAAAAAAACATAGACATGGCTTCCAAACAAAGCTCCATGAGCGAGCTTGATGAAGATTTACTTAAGCGCGAAACGATATATTTAACCAAGTTTGCCTATTACCGTATTTATCTTGCCAAAAAAATTCATGAAATCCATTATGAATCTCTTGAAAGAGCGCGCCAAAATAAAACTCTCTTGGAAGAACGCTCTTCAAGCGGCCGAGCCTCAAAATACGATAATATAAAAGCCGAGTCCGATATAGCCGGAAGACTGCCTTCGGTAAATGACGCCAAAGCAAGCTTAAATACAATAATTCACACCTTCATAATCTTGCTGGGTTTTGACGATTTTGATTTGGCAAGCAAAGTGGATATAAGCGATGATATATTTAAAGGCGAATACAAACCTTTGGACCATAGAAAACTTATAGAGAAACTTCTATCATGTCATCCATCTCTTAAAAAACTCAAGCTCTCCGTTTCAACTTCCGCGGACAGGATTGATATGCTTGGAAAACTATACTACCCCGATATTTCAGCCTTTTCAAGTTATAACAGAACCGGCTATGACGCGGACTTTATTCCGGACTCTAAAACTTTGGCCATGCTCGGCATTAGGTTTAATTTGGCCTTATTTGACACCGGCGCGAGAAAAGAAAACATAAACCAAGCCAAGATTTTCAAAAACAATACGGAACTTTCGCTTGAGAAAAAAAGGAAAAAGCTCATACTTTCGCTTGAAAACGCCGTTTCCGCGTATAATGAGCTTATAAAAACCTTAAAAGCAAATGAAAAAGCAATCAGTCTTGCTCTGGCTTCTTTTAAGATGAGTCAAGATCGTTTTCGTTCGGGCTATTTATCGGTAACCAATTTAAATGACGCGGAATTATATTTGACGGGGCAAAAAATAAAAAAAGAAATTACTTTGGTTAATCTGGAAATCAATCTTGCCGAGATTGAAAACCTTTCGGGAGCAATACATGAATAAAAAAAGAATTTTTTTCTATGCCGCTATAATTGCCATTTGCGCCTTGGCGGTCATACTGAAACAAAGAGAAGTTAAAGCCTTAAGAAATTCCACCCCTCCCACTTTTAACGGTTTATGGAAAAAACAAGGCAAACCGGTTATTACGAAAAAAATTTACCGCCGAAACATCCCCCTTTATGAAAAAATAACCCTTAAACCAAACGGTGATATTTTCACAGGCTATGTTCCAAGAAAAATAAGCAAGAAACTTAAATCCGGTCAGAAAATCCACGCGCAATTCAACGGCTCACAAGCCACGGGAGAGATACTGCATGTTTCCCGCAAAATAAATTTTGACACGGGCATGAATTTGGTTAAGGCTAATTTTAATCGGCGGGCAAAATGTGATAAATGGATGGTAACTTATGTGAAAGTTGGAGAAATCAAAAACGCTCTAAATGTTCCCAGCTTCCTTTTATTTCGAGAAAAAAACAAAACTTATGTTTGGACCGTAAAAAATTCCCTGGCTAGAAAAGAAGAGGTGATTCTTGGCGCTTCCGATGATTACGGTTCAATCATCAAAAGCGGAATTTTTTCCGGCAATGAAATAATACTTCAAGGGCACACCTTGCTCTCTGAAGGGGATAAAATTTTAAGGATTAAGACTAAAAATGGAGAACTTCAATGATAGAATTTTTTGTAAAACGCCCTATCACGACTGTAATGTTTGTAATGGTTTTTGTGGTTTTGGGCATCTATTCTTTCGCCAATATCCTGATTGAAAAAACACCTAAAATAGATTTTCCGATGGTCACGGTTACCGCCGTTTATCCGGGCGCCACGCCCCTGGAAGTTGAAACCTTAGTCGTCAAAAAAATTGAAGATGCCATTGCGGAAATATCTGAAATAGACAGCATCGAAAGCATGTCTTACAATAATTTCGGTTTCATATTTACGCAATTTAATCTTTCAGCGGATGTAAATGTCAAACTCATCGAAGTTAAGGACAAAGTGGAAGCCATTTTAAACGATTTGCCTGACAATATGGAGAAACCTTTAATTGAAAAGTTCGACCCCTTAATGGAATCGGTGCTTGAACTAACTTTAACAAGCGATAAACATGATTCAAAAATGCTTTATGAATATGCCGATAAAACCCTCAAAAACAAACTTTCAGGCATAGAGGGAGTAGCCAAGGTGGATGTTTACGGCGGCAAGATACGACGAATTAATGTCAAGCTTGATCCCATGCTTATGAAAGAGCGTTATATTACCATTACCGATATTACCGACGCTCTGCGTAAAAAAAATATAAATATTCCCGGCGGAGAACTTGAAAAAAATTATCACGCTTTAAGCGTTCGTTTTGTGGGAGAATTTCAAAACCCCAATGAGATAGGCAATATGTGGCTTACCTCCCAGGAAGGAGCAAAATTTAAATTGAAAGAAATAGCGGTGGTTGAGGATAGTTTCAAAAAAATAGAATCCATCGCCAGATATAACGGAAAAGAAGTTGTAGGACTTTCTTTAAAGAAAGCGTCGGACGGCAATGCCGTTGCCGTTTCCGATGAAGCCGCAAAAAGATTAAAAGAATTTCAAAAAATACTGCCGAAAGGCATGAAACTTGAAATAGCTTCCGACAGCACAAAATTTTTAAAAAAAGAAACTTTTGATACGGAAATAAACATCCTTCTTGGAGTTCTGCTTACGGTTTTAATCCTTTATCTATTTACCGGAAAATTCAAGATAACTTTTATTGCCGCCATAATTATCCCCACTTCCTTAATTTCAACTTTTTGGCCGATGTCGGCATCCGGATTTTCAATAAATTTTCTGACTTTGCTCGCCATAGCGACCAGCATGGGAACATTGATAGCAAACGCCATAGTTATAATTGAAAATATTTTGGTTCATTTGGATAAAGGAAAAGATTCCATAACGGCCGCGATAGACGGAACCAAAGAAGTTGCCGTAGCGGTTATGGCCGCTACCGGAACAAACTTAGTGGTTTTCATGCCTATCGCCATGATGGGAGAGATAATAGGCATGTTCATGCGCTCTTTCGGCCTTACCGTGGTTTATACGACAATTTTTTCTCTTATCGCCTCTTTCAGCTTAACCCCCATGTTATGCGCGCTTTTGCTGAAAACCAAACAAAAAAGAGAACCCAAGGAAAAAACTTTTATTTTGAAATTGCTGCACTGGCCGCATAAATTCACGGATAAAGCGGTAAAAAAATTAAAAGGAGAATACAAAATAATCTTTGACTTAATGTTCTCATATCCCAAGCTTACCATAGTTTTCACACTTTTGATGTTTATTTCACTCAAAGCGGTTCTGCCATATATTGATAATGAATTTATGCCCTCATCAGATGAAAACATTGTCAATGTCGCCATAGTTATGCCACAAGGCTCAACCATAGAGCGCACTCTGCTTGTGGTTAAACAAATAGAGGGAAAGATAGAAAAAATACCTGAAAAACTTTCTTATCTGACCAATATCGGCAATAGCGGAGTTGAGAACGCTTCCATTAGAATAGATTTAATCCCCTCGAACCGACGGAAAAGAACAGATACCGCCATAATGAATGAACTTATGCTCTTCGCTTCTAAAATCCCGGATGCTGAAATAAGTATTTCCCGAAGCAATCGAGGTCCGGGCGGCGCGGATATGTCTATAAATGTTTGGGGTGATGATTATAATGAAATGATAGAACTTTCCGCAAAGATGAAAAATATCATGGAAAAAAGCGGCTTTTTCAAATCCGTAACTTCTTCCTATAAAGTTCCCCGCAAAGAAATATCTTTTACGCCTGATGAAGCCAAGCTTATAGAATACAGAATTACCGCCGATAAACTGGGCAAAGCCATGCGAGCTTCCATTTATGGCGATGATTCAAATAAATATAAAGAGAAAGGCGAAGAATACGATATAAATGTGGAACTGGACAATAGATATGCGGAATCTTTCAGCGATATAAGCGAAATTACCATGCGCTCAAAAAAGGGCTTGATACCTGTAAACTTGCTTGGAAAAATAGAAAACTCCGCCTCTCTTCCCACTATTCGCCATCGCGATAAAAAAAGAATTATATCTCTTGATGGCTATTTAGCCAAAGGCCGGCTTGGCAGCGTTACTAAAATTCTAAATGCCGAATTTGATAAATTTAATTTCAAAGAGGGCTATGGCTATACCTATATGGGAAACTCGGAAATGCAAAGAAAATCGGGCAAAGAAATGTCCAAAGCTTTTTCATTAGCCATAATCTTGACCTATATGCTTCTTGCCGCCATACTTAATTCTTTTAAACATCCCATTGCCATACTTTTGGTTATAGCCACCTCCTTTATAGGTGTCTTCTATGCTTTATTCTTCTTAGGTTATTCAAACAGCATGATAGGCATGCTAAGCATGGTTATGCTAATCGGTCTTGCCGTTAACAATGCCATTTTGCTTATAGATTACGCTTTGATGAAAATACGGGAAGGCCTTGAAGTTAAGGAGGCTTTGTGGCTTGCCGCAGACCAGAAATTCAATGCCATTTTAATGACGACTATCGCGGTTATTTTGGGGCTCTTGCCACAGTTCGCTTCAATAAGCGAAATGAAAAAATCAATGTCGGCGGTTATGATAGGCGGCATGATAGGCTCGATTTTCTTTACTTTTATCTTCGTGCCGGTGGTGTTTATGTATCTGGAAAAAATTCACCCCATTAAAGCCATAAAACGCTTTATACCATTTTTTAAATAATACTTACCTACATTAACGAAGGAAATTAAGCGACAAGGCTGGATATCAAGTCTTTGAGATTTACGAAATTTACCGTTAACTCTCCAAACTTTCGCGTAAACGGTCTGGATATGTCAAATGAAACTACAAAATTATGGCCCAATCCATGCGACTTGCGAAAAATTTTAAGATTTCTCGGATTAAAATCTTTGCATGACCATTTACATTCCACAACTTGCACATGCCCTCCGCGGCGGCGCAATATAAAATCAATTTCATGCCCTTGTTTATCACGCCAATAATTTATATCTCGGGATTGACGATGCGCCATTATTTCATTCAAAACCAAATGCTCCCAAAGCTTGCCTTTGTCTTCAGTCCGCAATTTATCCCATCCTCGGAAATAACACACAAAACCCGTGTCAAAAGCGTAAACTTTCGGAGCGGACACTATTTCAAATGTTTTTCTGCCGCTAAAAGGCTTCAGAATATGCGCCACATATGTGCTTTCAAGAACCTTGAGATAATTGGATATGCTGGTTCTGCTCACTTCACACGGAACGGCATATTTGGTAGCTTCAAACATACCGCCGCTATTTATAAAAATAAGCTCAAGAAATTTTTGGAAAGCGCCGCGCTTTTCAAGTCGAAACAGCTCCTGTATATCCTTTGCCCAATAAGAATCTATCCATTCTTGAAAAGATCGCTCGGAAAATTTTTCTTCCATAAAAAATGGAGGCAAACCTCCGCGCAATAAGCGGTGATTTATGTCGGACGCGCCAAAATCTTTATACTCATCCTTTATCATTGGAGTAAGCCATAAAGTTTCTTTTCGTCCGGTAAGAGTATCTTTGAATTTTGCCGAAGCCCACAAAGTGGAGGAGCCGGTAGCGACAATGCTCACATTTTTATAGTGGTCCGCGGCCACTTTCAACAATTCAGATGGGTTTTTAAGACGATGAATCTCATCCAATATGATTCTTTTTCCCTTAAGCCTTTCAAGAAAACCTTCAATATCTTCCATCTGTCTGCGCGCGCTTGGAAGCTCGCAATCAAAATATTCAATGTCGCTCAAACTTTGGCAAAGAAAAGTTTTACCAACGCGTCTCACACCCGAAAGCCAAATAACGGAACGCCGTTTCCAAAACTCCTCTATTTTTTGCAGCCAAAATTTGCGTTTTACCATATGCATATATATTACCATTTGGTATTACTATGTGCAAATAAAAGAAAATCCGGATAATTCCCTATGTGGAGATTCTAATCTTCCCCCATTTATTGGACCAATATCCTATTACTGAACACAATAAACCAATTAAATCGCATTTCTGACCATTTTCCACCTACGAGGTGGAAAATGGTTTATCTTTGATTAAATCCC
>DAOWGR010000166.1 GCA_030637365.1 Elusimicrobiota bacterium | reverse complement strand
AGAAGGTTTTTCCCGACGCGGGAGTTTTTTCATCCCAGTCAAGTTTATAGCCGAGCGAGATGAGATTTGCCAACAAGTCGTTGAATTCCGTTATACCGCCTCTTTTGGGATGATTGGACGCCAGAATTCTGATGTCTTTTTTATCTTTTAAAGTCGCGGCGGTGAAAGCGCTTAAAACTCTTTTGGGGCCGACTTCAATAAAAGTTCTTACTCCGTCATCATACATTCTTTCCAATTGTTTAATGAATTCCACGGGGCTGACCATTTGTTCTATCAGAAGATTGTAGATGCCCTGCTTGTCTTTTGGAAAATATCCCGCCGTTACATTTGATAAAAGAGGGATTTTGGATGAAGATATGGGAATAGCTTCAAGAAATTGTCTATATGGACCCATGGCTGGCTGTATTATTTTGGAATGGAAAGCGTGAGATACAGGTATTATTTGAGCCTGAACGCCCAATTCGCCGAACATTTTAACGGCCTCGTCAACAGAATCGGCTTCCCCGGCTATAACGGTTTGCAGGGGACAGTTTTTATTGGCGCATATGACATAGCCTTTGATTTTTTTAAGTTCTTTTTCAACTTTTTCAAAATGCCACGCTATAGAGGCCATTTTGCCCGGATCTTTAACTTTTACTTTGGACATTTCTTTGGCTCTGCTTGTAACCGCTTTCAAGCCGTTTTCAAATGAAAAAACTCCCGACGCCGTCGCGGCGGCATACTCTCCGAGGCTATGTCCGGCTGCCATGTCGGGATTAATGCCGAATGACTGAAGAAGACGCATCATCGCGACATCGGCGGTGAGAACCGCGGGCTGAGTCATTTGAGTTTGTTTAATCGCGGCTTCTCTCTTTTCCAAATCTTCCTTATTTTCATTTGGTTTTGACCATAAAACATCGGTAAGTTTTATGTTTATCATTTTCTTAAGAATGACATCGGCTTCATCAAATGTGTCTTTAACGACTTTGTACTTTGCGGCCAAATCTCTCATCATATCCACATATTGAGAGCCTTGTCCCGGAAAAAGAAAGCCTATTTTGGTTTTAAGCTCCGTTTTTCTGAACGGATACATTCCTTTTAGCTTAAATGTAAGAGGCGGATTGGTGAAAACATCATCTTTATAGCTTTTGGCGAAAAGATCAATTTTTGATTGAAGGTCTTTCGGCGATTTTGAAACAATGGATATGCCGCAAGCGTCTTTTTCTCTTTCATTGGAAGGAATGGCGAAAGCGGCCATCGGATGCGTTTCGGGCCATTTTGATATCGTGGAATCTTTAAGCGCTTGCATTTGGTTTAAAAGAGCCAGGCCGGTGGGCGCTGAAAATGTTACAGCCTCTCCCTGCAAGCCGGAAAAAGGCGTTGCCGCGTCTTCTTTAACTTCAATCGCGGGCATATTATAAGCTTCTTCCGCCGTTTCTTTCGCGAAGGCGGTGGATTTTCCCGGTCTGTATTCTTCCAGAGCCACATGGAAATTGGCTCCGCCGAAACCGAAAGAAGAAACATTCGCTCTTCTTATTTTTTCAGTTTTCCATTCTTGAGCTTCTGTAATCACTTTTAAAGGACTATCGCTTAGATCCACGGTTTTATTCAGATTTTTGAAATTAATGGAAGGCGGCAATACCTTATGGCTCAAAGCGAGAGCGGTTTTTACCATGCTTACGGCTCCTGCCGCGGCTTTGGTATGGCCGATTTGAGATTTAATTGAACCCAGAGCCACCGAATTTCTCGGCATTGATAAACCGGAAAATATTTCTTGCAAAACTTTCAATTCCGAAGCATCCCCCGCTTTTGTGGCGGTGCCGTGGGCTTCAATAAGCTGGACATCGCTTAGTGAATAGTCCACCTGATCAAAAGTGTTTTTTATGGCAAGTTTTTGTCCGCTTGGATTTGGCGCCGTTATGCCTTTCCCCTTTCCATCGCTTGAAGCGCCGACCGCGTTTATAAGGGCGTAAATATTATCATTGTCTCTTACGGCATCCGTGTATCTTTTTAAAATATAAACGGCTACCGCTTCCGCCATGACAAAACCATTGGCTCTTTCGTCAAAAACCCATGAGCCGTCTTCGGATAAGGCTCCTATTTTACAGAATTTAACATAAGCCGGCGCCGACATCATTTCATCCGCGCCTCCGCAAACGGCCATATCAAATTTTTCGGCCCTAAGGCCTAAAACCGCGTAATCCAGGGCGGCCAGAGAGGAAGCGCATGCCGCGTCAAAAGTCATATTGGGTCCGTTGAGATTAAAGATATTCGCGACTCTTCCCGCTGTTACATTTGACAATTCTCCCGGCATGGTATCTTCGTTTATGCTTACTATGCCTTCATCCACCATTTCTTCATATTGCGACAATATTTTATTTTGGTCAGCTTTGCTTAATGAAGAAAAGGTTTTGGTTTTTTTAAGAATATCCGAGCTGTGATATTTATAAACTTTGAAATCGGTCATTTCTTTGCGCATGGCGCCCATGGCATTGCCTATGGATACGGCCGTTCTTGTTCTATCAAAGGATTTCTTGTCATAGCCGGAATCTTCCAAAGCCATTCTGGAGGCTTCAACCGTCATTTTCTGAAGTCTGGATATTTGTTTCGCGCTTTGAGGCGGTATGCGGTATTTTATGGGGTCAAATTCAAAATTTTTTATAAAGCCGCCTATTTTGGAATAGGTTTTATCAAGGGCTGTTTTATTTTCGTCAAAATAAATGCGCGGGTCCCAGCGGTCTTTCGGAATTTCGCTTATTGAATTTCTTCCGGTCTTTACATTTTGCCAGAATTCGTCTTTATTTGAAGCATCGGGCGCTATTATTCCAATTCCTATTATTGCTATTTTTTCATTATTCATAATTTACCTCTATTGTGATTTAAATTTGAGATGACCCTCTGTTTTAAGGAAAAGATAATTAAGATTACCTTGACAGAGGTTTTTGGCGGATCATAGTGATGATAAAATCATATATACACATTTTAGTAAAAAAGAACCTTTAAATCCACATTGAATGGGCAAGTTTCCGGCTGTATATTGTATTTCTTTACTCTTTTTTAATAAGATAAGACGGTATTCTGAGGATGGAGGCTATGCCTTGGCAGGTGTCGGAAGTTTTGTGGACGGCCGGAGAATTGATGAAATTAAAATTTTGGGGCGCGAGAGGCAGCACCACCGTATGCGGAAAAGATTATCTTAAGTACGGCGGTGACACCACTTGCGTTGAAATCAGATCCAAAACGGGCGACTTAATCATAATTGACGCCGGAACCGGTATCAGACATTTGGGCAAAAAGCTGATTAAAGAAGGTACGAGCTCTTTTGATATGCTTTTTACTCATTCTCATTGGGACCATATAATGGGTTTTCCTTATTTTGGCCCGATATACAGGAAAAGCTCCGAGATAGTTTTAAGAGGGTGTTCATTTTGCGAAGAATCCGTGAGAGAGATTGTGGCCAAGACGATGCGTCCTCCGGGTTTTCCCGTTAAATTTGAAGAAATTTCAGCTTCATTCAAATTTCAATCAATTTCGGCGGAAAAATTTGAGATAGGCGGGATAGAAATTTATCCCATAGAATTAAGCCATCCCAATTCCGGTTTGGGCTATCGGTTTAAGGAAGATGGAAAGTCTTTTGTTTTTTTAACCGATAATGAATTGGGTTTCGCGCATCCCGGAGCCAGAAGTTTTAAAGATTACGCGGATTTTTGCGAAGGAGCGGATTTGCTTGTTCATGACGCGGAATATACTGAAAAGGAATATCCCAAGAAAAAGACATGGGGGCATTCCACTGTCAATCAGGCTTTGGATTTGGCTTTGAAAGCGAAAGTTAAAAATTTAGGGCTTTTTCATCATAATCAGGACAGGACGGATAGTCAAGTGGATAAAATGCTTGCTTTTTGTAAGGATGAAATAAAATCAGGGTCTTTGGCTATGGAATGTTTTGCCGTTCAGGCCGGGCAAGAAATAGAATTATAAGCAAAAAGAAGCGCAATTCCCCTATCCCGCCTATGGCGATATAAGCGGGCGGCAGGGTGAAAAAATCAGGAGGCTTTTATGAAATTTAATCTTTACTCTTTATGGATAGATCCGGTATTTTATGTTTCAGCCGCTGTTTTTGTTCTATTTCTTTTTTTGCTTATTTATTCCATGCGCAGATATATGGAGGTTTCAAACGCTTCTGAAGATGAGGGGATGGAAATAGACGGCAGTGAACAGAAGGCAGAGAGAGGAGAGCGGGAACCGGTAATGGAAAATCCCGTTGACCGGTCCATATCCTCGGAGGTTTCACAAGAACGGCCTGAAATGGAAATTCCCGTTGAAGAAGCTTTTGAAAAAACTGTTATCGCTCAGGCGTCGGAGATACCGACGGATGCCGCCGCCGGCAGTGAACATCCTGAAAATATCGCCGAATCAAAATCTGCAAGCAAAGATTTTTCCGAAGCTGAAGGTTTTGTAAAAGGCATTTTTAACGGCATATCGGATATAGACGAAAGGCTTAAAGCCGTTGAAAGCACTTTATCGGAAAGAAAATTAAACGGAGATTTCGCTTTGAGATATTTGGAAGACATACTTGATGAATATGAGGTTATGGATAAGCCGGCTGTTAAATCCAGAATTGAGTATCTTATAGCGGATTTAAAAAAATAAAATAAAGTTTAGAGTAAACTCACTGAAAACTCCGTGACTTTCCTGCATTATGACTTAATGATTTACTTACATTTTAAATCAATGAATCCTATTTCACTCTTCACTTTTCGCTATTTTTTATTTCTTATCTGCTTGTTTTTTGCGGCGTCCGGCGCTAAAGCGGGTTTTTTGCCTGAAAACGCCTTTTCAAACGATGCCGTTGGAACCACAACCGCCAATTTTCTTAAAAATCCTCCGGGAGCGCGTTTTGAAGCGCTCGCGAAAGGCGGGCTTGTTTTAAGCGGAGCGGACGCTGTTTTTTATAATCCCGCCGGCATAGCTTATTTTCCCGCCGGCGCCGGCAATTTCAGCTTAAGTTATGAAACAATGATAGAGTCGGGATACAGAAGCAACATGTCTTATCTAAAAGGCCTTGATAGCGGGTGGGTAAGAGGTTTCGGTTTTCTCTTTTATTCGGCCGGAGAGATGGATAAGTTTAATTCAAATGGCGATTTGACAGGCTCTTTTTCTTCTTATGACGCGGCTTTTCAAACAACTTACGCCAAAGATTTTGAAAAACTGAAATTCGGGATGAATTTAAAGTTTTTGCGTTCTAAAATCCATACCGAAAGCGCGCAATCCATGGCCATTGATATAGGCATTATCGTGCCTGACGGCCGCCCTTTGGCAAAAACCAGAACCGATGTCGCGCTCGCGGTGCGAAATCTTGGATTTCCGATGAAGCTTGGAGCCATAAGCCATCCTTTGCCTCTTGAAATCGTGGGAGGCCTTTTATGGGATTATTCCCCAAATCTCGATATTATATTTGAGGGAAAACTTCCGGTTGACCATAAGCCCTATCTGCTTTTTGCCGGCGAATATGAAGTTTTTTCTTTCGCTTCTTCCAAACTTTTTTTGCGCGCCGGCTATAATTTTAAAAATCAGGATGAACTTGGTTTTATGGGAGGTTTTTCGTCGGGTTTTGGCGCGCGGATTAAAAATATCATTTTGGATTATGCTTTTGTTCCGTACGGAGATTTGGGAAATACTCATAAGATAACTTTTTCTTATGGTTTTGGCGCGCAAGGAAGAAAAACAAGCCATAAGGATATAATCAGGAAAGCTTACGCTCCTTTAAAGAAAAAAGTGATTGCCGCGCTAACTTTAAAAAACGGAGAGCATATTTCCGAGAGCCGGAGTTTTATGATTTCAAATATATTGGAAACTGAAATTATAAAAACCGGAAAATATAGAGTTGTCCAAAGAACCAATATGGCTTTTATTTTGGCGGAGAAAAAAATAAATGCCAGTGGTTTAATGGACAATGTCGACGAGTATCTTGAATTTGGAAAATTGATTGTCGCCGACAGAATTCTTATTGGTTCTGTATTTAAAGAAGAAAAGAGCTATGTGATTAGCGCTAAAATAGTGGATGTGAAAACCGGGGAAGTTTTAAAATCCGAGACCGAAATCGCCACGGACAATTACAATATCAGAACCGCCTGTAAACTCCTTGCCCAAAAATTAGTTAAAGAATAGATGTGATTTTGTTGATGAGGCATGGCAGTTATATTTACACGCAAGACCGAGGTCGCTTAGTACTGCGCCTCTCCGTATCTCACACTCCTGAATGCACAAGTCGTGCTCCGAACGGCCTTGCTTAGCAAACACAACTCCCATGCCTTAATTGATTTTTAAACTTCTTTAGAAAAATATCCCGCCCCATTTAAGATAAAGCCGAATCACCCGACCTACATAAGGAAAGCTTCATAACAAATAAAAAGGAAAAGATAAACCGGGGAAGTTTTAAAATCCGGAAGTGAAACCGCCACGGACAATTACAATATCAGAACCGCCTGCAAATTATTGGCAAGGAAATTAATAGAGGATTAGATGTTGAGAGTCATTTCGATATTTACCTGTGGGACCGGGGTCGGCACGAGCTAATCCCGCCGCACTGCAGGATAGTAATGCGAGAACTTGTGT
>DAOWGR010000026.1 GCA_030637365.1 Elusimicrobiota bacterium | reverse complement strand
CCGCAGACTGCATGCCCATCCTAAAATTATAAAAGGCAGACCGGATAGAACGGGTATCCAGAAAGTTTTTATTTGAAAGAGGGTAAAATCATTGTCGTTTTTCTTTGTTAAAAATTTTATCAAGATTAAGCTTGCGAAACAAAGTAAAATACCGAGCAATAAGCGTTTGTAGAGGAGTCCGATTGAAAGAAGAAACATGGTTTTTAGATAATCGTTTTTGTTTTCCTCTTTTTCGGCTTTGATGAAATAATATATGGAAATCATGAAAAAGAAAACCGTGCCGCCTTCCAATGTGGTTGAATTGGACAGGTCGAAGAAAGTGGGAAAAAACACTATTAGCAGATAAGACATGTAGGTGTTGATTTTTATTTTCATCAAGCGAATGGTTTTTATCATGAATAAGGCGCTTAGAGATACAAAGGTGAATTGTGCTATTCTCGGAATGGCTTCATGTATTCCAAAAGTCATATAGGAGGAAAGGTAGATGAACCGGCTTATGGGGGGATATCTTAAAACTGTTTCGAGATGCCCTATTTTATCAGCCAGTCCCCATAAAATCGTTGAGGTAAAAAACAAAGCCACAATTGAAAAAGAAAGCAAAATAATTTTGTTTTCACTTACATTGTCAAAAAACTTCTTTATTTTTCCCCAAAAGGAGTAAAGCAAAATAAAGCATCCGAGCAATATAAGCGGAAAAAAATTAAAGTTTTCAGTCAGTTTGCCCAATATATAAGCAGGCGGTCCCGCGTGAGATTGATCATCCGAAGCTATGGGTATTGGCAATAGCCAGAACGGTATGTGCGCCGCGCCGGCGACAAATACAATTAAAAACCAATGTTTGACTTTTCTTAAGTCAAATTTTACATCCAAGGATACTGTTTTTAATTCGCTTTTAAGCGTTAAAACGGCAATGGTAAAAAAAGACATTATTAACAGAAATTTCCAACCTGTTTCACACGGAATATTCCATACGGGATAAAAACAATAGCTGAATATCAAGATAAAAAACAGGAGATGGTTAAGGCGTATTTTCATTTTTTGCTTTTATTAGCAGAGAACCCGCTATTTCTTTTATAATCGGTATTTTTTCAAATAATTTTCCGGCCGCGTCCACGCCGTTTATTAAAAAACCTGGCGTCCACGGGTGGAGAAAATCAAATGGCAGTATTCGTATATCCGTAAATTCAGATTCCCGCAGCTCTCGTGATAATTTCCATTTGAAAAAAGCTGTTTCTTCAGGCGTGTCTCCCATTAATTTTTTTATGAAGGGAACATTTTTTTGGATGAATATTTGAGGATTCAGCATATTGGGTTCGGTAAAAATCATGATTCCGTCTTTTTTGAGAATTCTTTTGATTTCATGTAAAATTGGTTTTAAATTCAGATGATGAAGCACGGAACTGCCCACTACAGCGTCAAAAGTTTCATTTTCAAAAGATGTTTTTTCGGCGTTCATTACGCTGAAATTTATGTTTTCCGCCATTGAATTTTGTTTGGCCTTGGCTATCAATCGGGGTGAAATGTCTATAGCGTTAATCAAAGCTCCGGAGCGAGCTATTTTTTGAGTAAAAAGGCCCGTGCCACAGCCGATTTCAAGAATCTTTTTGCCTTTTTTTATGCCGCCTGAATTTATAAAGTAATCGGCGCGCCGTTCAGCTCTTTTTTTTCCGGCCGGAGTGTCCCAGCCCCATATAAGTTCCGCGTTGTCGGCTATTTTAACGCCGTGGTTCAATTCATCTTCAGGTATATTCGCCATGGTTAGGATAATTTAAATTTTTTAAAAGCTATAAAAGCCATTTTAAATAGCAGCAGACCGTGCCTGAATCGGCTTATTTTGGTAATGCCGTATGTTCTTTCTTTGTAACTTACGGGCATTTCCACAATTTTTAAGTTTAATTTGCTTGCTCCGAATAAAAGATCAAAATCGCCAAAAGGGTCAAAATTCCCAAAGTATTTTCGTCCTTCTTTTATTTTAAGATAGTTTTCTTTCAGTAAAACTTTTGTTCCGCAAAGAGTGTCTTTTATGCTTTGTTCCAAAGTCCATGTGAATACCATGGAGAAAAATTTATTACCCAAAATATTAAGCGGCCGCATGGCTTCTTTTTCCATGGGATAAACGAGGCGGGAACCGTTTATGAATTCTCCTTTGCTTTCGGCTATGGCCAAATAGAATTTTTGCAGATCTTCGGGCATTACCGTGATATCGGCGTCTAAAATCATCAGTATGTCGCCTTTGGCGATATCAAACCCTTTTCTGACCGCGTCAGCTTTGCCAAAAGCCCCGCCCTCAAGAATAAGTCTTATGTCTTTTTTGGGATATTTATTGATCATTTCGTTTATCTCGTCGGGGGTGCCGTCGTCGGAATTGCCGTCAACAAAGATTATTTCCGTGTGTTTGCCCAAATCAGGAGTTCTTTTTACAAGGGTTTCTATATTGCCCCGTTCATTTCTGGCGGGAATTAAAACTGAAACGGATAAATCGCGGTGTTTGGGGATAGAGGCTGTTTCCTTTGCCACTAAAAACTTAATCATGCAGAGGCTTTTTATCCAAGGCGCGCCGGGGGCGAATTTGTTTATCAAATCAGATATAAGCGGAATATGAAACGGCATTAAAAATCTATGGCCTTTTTTTATTACCTCATAGTTATTCAAATATAAGAGGTTTTCTATATCATTTATCGTCAGCCAGTTCTGATGAGGCTGTTTCTCTTTAAGGCCCAGAAATTCAGCCAGTAAAACGAAAGGTTCCCATAGATGATTGTAGTAGCTTATGATTATTCGTGTTTCCGGCTTAGTCAATTTTTTTAAATTTCTAAACGCTTGCCAAACATCCGTTAAATGTCCCAAGAGATCTTGCATTACTATATAGTCAAATTTTTCATTAAGTTTGAGATTTTCAATATCGTCCGTTGAAAAATCCAAATGAGGATATTTGTTTTTTGCCAATTCCATGGCTTTGGGGCTTATATCTATGCCGGCGCCTTTTGAGGAATTGAGTTTGTTTAAAAGCTCCCCCGTTGAACAGCCGATTTCAAGGATTGTGGAATTTTCAGGAATATTAAAAGAAAACAGCTTTACGATGTTTTTGTGATAATAGCGGTTTTTTTTAAGCCAAATATCGCGAGTTTTCGCCGAATTGTCAAAAAAATTTTTAATTTGAATTTTATCCATTTGCTTTCGGCTTTTGTTCCTTATACCATTTGACGGTTTCTTTCAAGCCTTCTTTAAAGGATATTTTGGCTTTAAAGCCGAATTCTTTAAAGGCTTTTGCCGTATCAAGCGAGCGTCTGGGCTGGCCGTCGGGTTTTGTTTTATCCCAGATTATTTCACCTTTAAATTCCGTCAGTTCAGCTATCATTTCGGTTAGCTCTTTTATTGAAATTTCAAAGCCCGCGCCGATGTTTACCGGTTCGCTTTTATTGTATTTTTCGGCGGCAAGCAGTATGGCTTCGGCGCAGTCGTCGGCGTAAAGAAATTCTCTGGTCGCTTTTCCCGTACCCCATACCGTTATTTGCGCGTCGCCGGCTTTAACGGCGTCAACGCATTTTTTAATCAGCGCCGGGATGACATGAGATGATTCGGGTTTGAAATTATCTCTCGGTCCGTATAAATTGACCGGCAATAGAAATAGGGAGTTAAAGCCGTATTGGTTTCTATAAGCTTCAGATTGCACCAGAAGCATTTTTTTAGCGAGGCCGTAAGGAGCGTTTGTTTCTTCCGGATAGCCGTTCCAAAGATTTTCTTCTTTGAAAGGCACGGGCGTAAATTTCGGATAAGCGCATATTGTTCCTATGGATACGAATTTTTCCACTTTATTGATTCTCGCCTGTTCCATTAATTGCACGCCCATCATAAGATTGTCGTAAAAAAACTTTCCCGGATTTTCTCTGTTGGCGCCTATGCCTCCGACTACGGCCGCCAGATGCAAGACTACTTCGGGTTTCGCGTCTCTATAAACATTCTCTATGTCTTGAGCTTTAACCAAATCATAATCTTTTTTTTGAGGGATAAAAATGTTTTCGCAGCCCCGCTCTTTCAATTTTTTTGCGACAAAAGAACCTAAAAAGCCGTTGCCTCCGGTTAATAGTATTCGTTTATTTTTTAGCGGTGAGTTCATGAATACATTCCTTTATGCAATCGGCAATTGCTTTTATATGTTCATCAGGAAGTTCGGGATACATTGGGAGCGAAAAAACGGTATCTTGAATTTTTTCGCATACCTCAAGAGGCTTGGTGTTAAGATGCGCGTAAGCCTTTTGGCGATGCAAAGCTATGGGATAATAGATATTATTCGCGATGCCGTTGTCCGAAAGATGTTTTTGAACTTTATCGCGAGTTTCTCTGTCGCTGAATTTTATCGTGTAATAATTGAAAGAATGTTTGCAATTTTCTTTTATCACCGGAATTTTAGCGATGTCTTTTAAAGCCAGATTGTATTTTTCGGCGATTTTATTGCGTTTTTCCGTCCATGCGTCAATATGCTTAAGTTTAATTGAAAGTATGGCGGCTTGCACCGTATCCAGCCTTGAATTATAGCCTTCCATGTCATGGATATAGCGCTCTTTACTGCCGTGATTTCTAAGGGCTATAAGCTCATTGTAAATATGTTCATCATTGGTGACTATCATTCCGCCGTCGCCGAAAGCTCCCAGATTTTTCGCGGGAAAGAAGCTGTAAGTTCCGCAATCTCCCATGGTTCCCGTGTATTTCCAGTCAGTTTGATTGAATTTATATTTGGCGGTAAACGATTGAGCGCAGTCTTCTATTACCTTGAGATTATGCTTTCGCGCCAATTCCATTATTTCATCCATTTCAGCCGGATGTCCGTAAAGGTGAACCGGCAATATGGCTTTTGTTTTGCTTGTTATCTTTCTTTCCGCGTCTTTTGGGTCCAAATTGTAGGTGTCGGGATTTATATCGGCAAAAACGGGAACGGCCCCCGCTTGGCTTATGGTTTCGCTGGTGGCGATAAAAGTAAACGGCGTGGTTATGATTTCATCGCCTCTTTTTATGCCGCAAGCTATTATCGCGAGTCTCAGGGCGTCCGTGCCATTGGCGACTCCAACCGCGTATTTCGCTCCATTAAAAGCGGCGAATTCTTTTTCAAATTTATTCACTTCTTCTCCGAGTATAAAATTGGCTTTATTGAAAATATTTTTGACGGATGCTTCAACTTCATCTTTTATTTCGGGATATCCCGCAAGCATATCAACCATAGGTATTTTCACCCTACCACCTCCTTGTTCCGCATAGCGGAATTTCTGTGTTTTTTAAAATCGCCTTTTAGGCGATAAGGGGGTGGTAGGGTCATGTTTTTTATTCTCCAAGTTTTGTTCTTATTTTAGACTAAATTGTATAAAATTAAGGGTATCCTAAACAAACCAATTTGCTATAATTTTCTTCACGCGGTAGCGGGTAAATTCAATGAAATTATCTATCCTTATCCCTTCATATAACGAGTTAAAAACTTTGCCGGAAATTTTAAGAAAAATTGCTTCCGTTAATCTTGATAAAGAAATAATTGTCATAGATGACGGTTCCACCGACGGCACATTTGATTGGCTTTTAAAAGCGATATCGGACCATGCTTATCCCTATGAAATAAAGCTTTTTAAACATGAGCGCAATATGGGAAAAGGAAGCTCTTTGATAAAGGCCATAAGCGAAGCTCAGGGGGATATTATTGTTATTCAGGACGCCGATTTGGAATATAATCCCAAATATATAGAGTCTCTTGTAAAGCCCATTATTGAAGATGGTTTTGATATTGTTTACGGTTCAAGAATTCTTGCCGAGGAATCGGAAACATACAATATTTTTTATTTATGGGGGAATCAATTCCTTACTTTGCTGAATAATGTTTTATGCGGCTCTCGCATGACGGATTCTTATACCGGATATAAAGCTTTCAAGGCGGGCATAATAAAAAATCTGAATCTTTCTTCGCCGGGTTTTGAAATTGAAGCCGAAATATCGGCCAAAATAGCTCTTGCCAAATATAAATTTATGGAAATACCCATTGTTTACGTTTCCAGAGGGCGAGCCGAGGGAAAGAAAATAAATTATAAAGACGCGATAAAAGGCGTGTTGAAAATTTTTGAAATACGATTGGGCAAATGAAAATTTTGATTATAGGCGCCGACGGGCAAGTCGGGAAACATTTATATTCTTCAGCCGCGAAGGTCGGCGGTTTGACGGTTGTCGGAACTTACAGGAATCCTGAAAACAGCCGATTGGATTTTGTATATCTTGATTTGACTGAGCCGTCAACCATAAAAGAGGCTTTTGAATTTGCCAAGCCTGAAATTGTTATTTTATGCTCGGCTATGACTCATGTGGATGATTGCGAAATACATAAAGAGTTGGCGTGGAATATTAATGTTGACGGCGCGCGGCATGTCGCGGAAAATTGCAAAGCTTTTAACAGCCGCCTTGTGTTTTTTTCAAGTGAGTATGTTTTTGACGGCATGAAAGGCCCATATTCGGAAAATGACGGCACCAATCCCATAAGCGTTTACGGCAAAACAAAACTTGAAGGCGAAAAAAT
>DAOWGR010000020.1 GCA_030637365.1 Elusimicrobiota bacterium | reverse complement strand
GAAGTTTCAGCGACGGAGGGTCGCGCTGTTTTATTTCTTCGGTTTTTTGACTTTGAAATAGATATCGTCTTTTTGAGGTTTATTGCAAAGATAATGAGCTTTGCAGGTTTCAACGCATACCACCGGCAATTTAAGAGCCATTCTGGTATCGCAGTCCGCGTATTCCTCCGCCATTTCATTGATTTTCTTTTTATTCTCGGCGCTGATGCTTAAGAATGTTATGCCGTTCATAAACACCCCGCCTTTTTCCTTGACCCATGAAATGGTGCCCCTGACCGGCATATCGCCGAAACCGCTGAGTTTTAAAACAATATTGAGTTCATTGGAATGAGGAGGTTCCATGAAAGTTATAAGTCTCATGCCGCCGGCTGAAAGATCCGACAATATAGCCGGTTGAGGAATGGCTTTGCCGTCTTTAACGGCCGCGAATTCAACTATAACGGGCTCAAGTATTCCATGCATAATGGGGAGTCTGACATGGTGTCTTCTTTCTTTTACTATTTTGTGTTTCTTCATATCACCGCCTTTCCAAGCAATATATTTTTTTCTTTTTTAACTATCCGCGTTTTTTGCATGTCCCCCGGCTTAAGCGGTTTGTCAATTTTAACCTTGAAATTCGCCGAGCTTCTTCCGTAATTTTTATCTTCAATCAATACATCTTCTATCTTACCAATTCTTGACTTGAAAATCTCTTTGGAATTTGATTTTACCGCTTCAAGCAGAATATCCAGCCTTTTTTTTAGAATTTCTTCCGAAATCAAAGTTTTATTCCCGCGGTCTTTTTCCGTTCTTGGCGAATACTTAAAACAAAAAGCGAAACTAAACCCCCCTTCTTTGGCCAGCTTTAAAGTTTCCTTAAAATCCTTTTCCGTTTCACCCGGATAGCCCACTATAAAATCGGTGGATATGGAAATATCCTTATCGGCCGAGCGCAGCGCCCCTATTATATCCAGATACCTCGCTTTTGTATAGCCCCGTTTCATCAGCTTCAGAATTCTGTCCGAGCCCGATTGCGCCGGCAGATGGATATGGCGCGCTATCTTTGTGTTTTTTTTGAACGCCTTAAAAAAACTTTCATTAAAGAAAAGCGGATGAGGGCTCATAAAGCGGATTCTTTTAACCCCGTCAATCTTTGAAATAATTTCAAGCAGGTCCGTGAAACTTATTTTTTTATCCCTATAAACCGAAGAATAAGAATTCACGGTCTGTCCCAATAATATAAATTCCCTCGCGCCGTTTTTGATTTTAAGTTTGATTTCTTTAATTATTTTGCCCGGCGGAATATGTTCAGCCGCGCCCCTGACCGCCGGCACTATGCAATAAGAGCATTTAAGCGAGCAACCCCGCGTTATGTTTATATAAGCCGTTATCGGAGAATTGAAAATATTTATTTCGCCCGCTTGGCGAAGTTTTTTAGGTTTGCCGATTATAGCGTTTAAAGCCGCGTCAAACTTATCTATGGATTTCGCGCCTATGGCCAGATTTACAAAAGGAAACTTTCTCAGTATATTCTTATCTCCCAAATTTTCAACCGCGCAGCCCGCCACAATTATTTTTCTTTCCGGTTTCAATCTCTTCCATTTTCTCAGCCGCCCAATCATGGAAACGGCCTTATCTTCCGCCAATTGCCTGACCGTGCAGGTATTCAAAACCGCCGCGTCCGCTTCCCTTAAATCTCCGGTGATTTCAAAATTCCTCTTTTCAAACGAAGCGGCAATCAATTCCGAGTCCGCCTCATTCATTTGACAGCCGAATGTTTTTATATAAACTTTTTTCATTAATTAAATTTTACCCTTATGAAAGCGCCTTGTCCATATAAGACAGAATTGTTTAAATTTTGTTCAATTGGCGCGTCTTTTGCGCCAATATCCGATAGATCCGATTAACAGCAACAATATACAAAAAATCTGACATAGATACGGGAAAAGATATCCATATCTTACATAAAATGTTTTTCCCGTTAATAAAGGAAACTCATGCTCAATTATTCCCACTTTGCCAAAACCCAATTGTTTCAAAATTTGTCCTTGGGGATTGATAACCATGGATATTCCCGAAGAAGCGGGCCTTAATAAAAAACGCCCCGTCTCCACCGCCCTGAAAGGCATTATAGAGGCATGCTGAATATGTTGTGTCTTGCTCCACTCTAAAGCATCCATTGTCGGCGCTATCAATACCATGGCCCCTTTATCGGCAAGGTTTCTGGCCACATCAACATAATCAAAGTCATAGCAAATGCCGACCCCTAAAATCCCTTCGGGGATTTTGAAAACCGGATAGCCCGTTCCCGGTTTACCGTCGGCAAAAAATTGAATCGGATGATGTTTTTGGAATTTTCCCACGAATTTTCCTTTCGGAGAATATATCAAAGCGATATTGTTAAAAGGTTTCTTTTCATCCTCGGTAAACTCAATGCAGCCGAAAATAAAATAAGAATTAATTTTATCAATAAATTCCAGAATCTTTTTTTCCAAGTCGGGATTCTGCCTTGGGGAACCTATCAGCGAGTACTCCGGAAAAACAACCAATGAATTTGGTTTTATTTTCGCTTTTAAACTTAATTCCATACGTTTGTTAAAATGGTATTCCGACTGCACGCCATAAAAACGCATTTTTCCGGCGGCAATCGGTTTACCTTTAAATAATATAGGACAAATAATAAGCGTCAGCGCGAGCAATACGCCCATTGCCGCGATTGCCCGCGTTTTAAAATCCCTGAACTTAAAAAATAATATTATCGCCGCGCTTACGCACAAAATCAGAGCGGAAACGCCGTAAACGCCGATATACTTCGCGGTCGCCAGGATATATTCATTGCCGTGCTGAGAATAGCCGAGAGACATCCAGCCGAATTTTAATTTCCATTGCTCCGATTTGAAAAATTCAACCGCCACCCAGATAAAAGGAGCCGTAATAAGAGCCACTTTATAATTGTAGAGTTTTTGAACGGCGGTAAAGATAATCGCGAAAATTCCCCAAAATACCGCCAATATGCAAAACAATGCCAGTGAAAATGTTTTGAATAAAAACCAAAGCCAGAACAAAGCGATAATGTTTGAAATAAACCCCGCAATCAAGCCCAATCTTAAAGATATTGAAAACGGTTTGTCTTTCAAAATAATCAGCAGAGGAATAAGCGCGAAAAAAGCGAATATGGAAAAATCATAAGGAGGCATTGATAAGGCGAAAACGCAGCATCCGAAAAGAATTGCCAAAAATTCCTTAAGACTAAATCCAAAATTAAAAAAAGCTTTAATACGGCCTTTCAAATATTCCATTTTATAATCGTTTGTCTTCGCGTTTTTCATACGCGGCTATCAGTTTGGTTTTTTGTTTCTTTGTAAGTTTCTTTAACTCCGCTTCCTTTTGCATGGCGGGCCTAAGATATTTATAGTCTTGATGCCAAGTTAATTTTACGGGCAGTCTTCCCCGTGTATATTTCGCGCCCTTCCCCTGATTATGGCATTCCAGTCGTTTGGCCAAATCATTCGCGTAACCGCTATAAAGCGTTCCGTCCGAACATTTAAGAATATACGCGGCAAAATGTCCGCTTTTAACTTTTTTCATTTTTTTAACTGTATTTTAACTGAAAAGATTTATCTACGCGCGCGGAAAAGCTTATAAATTATTTTTCACATATTCATCGCCAAGAGAACAATCCACAGCTCCTTTCAATACGCAAGCGCGATAATCCCGATGAGGCCTGCCCGCCGTTTGATTTATCCTGAAATAAGCGATTGCCCGGCAGCTATTGTTTTCTTTATCTTTGACCACTATGGTTTTTTTATCATATGCCTTCGGATATCCCTCATAATAATCCAAAGCTTTCAAATTATCCGCGTTTATTTCAAAAATTCCGCCCCAGGCAATATCTCCCGAAGACTTGATTATATTGGCCACGGCGCCGTTTCTTTTTTTAGAGTATCCGTCATAAACAAACTTATGATTTTCAAGCCGCGCTCTTTTTAAAAAAATGGCGGACGGACAGCGCAGCATCATTTGTTCATGATTCATATTTGAGCCATAAGCGAAATAGCGCTTCAGCTTCATTTCTTCATCTTCGCTTTAGCGGTTATTTGTTCGGGCGGATACATTACTTTTTTGATATATTGTGGAAGTTTGGCCAAGCCCCTGTCGGCTATTTTCTTAACTATGGGCGCTATTTGAAGGCTGTATCTTTTGGTAATATTCACGGGATCAAGCCCCGGCCAGCCCCAGCAGGAAGTGTGAATAACGCCGTCTATTTCATAAGAGATATCGGCAAGCGAAGTGGGGCGCATGGTTTCTATCGGAGATTGTCCCTGGGGATTGGAAATCAAGTCGCATATCACAGCGCCTTTTTTAAAAAGCTTAAGCATATCTTGGGTAATGATAAGCTCTTTCCCCCGCAATTCATGCGGCCAGTTAACGGCATTTACCAGAATATCCGTTCCCGGAATATGCTTGCTCATTTCTTTGAAATTATTTCTATTCAGTATTTCTATTTTTGATAATTTCTTAGCGGCGCATTGTATCGCTCCATAAGCCACATTTCCAT
>DAOWGR010000148.1 GCA_030637365.1 Elusimicrobiota bacterium | reverse complement strand
CAAAAAATATTCCTTTTATATTTGTTTCTTTGCATGCCGGCAAATTTTTTATCGCCAGCACGACAAAATTCACATCATTTCTTAATTGCTTTGTTCCTGTAATATCTTTTTTCTTGAGGTCTGTCTTTATTGTTTTTATGCCTTTAATCCTTCCTTTATTGGCCAATATTTCAGTTATTCGCGTTCTGCCGTTTATATCTATGCCGGATTTGAGCAAATCGCTTAATTCTTGTTCAGGCAATTGTATCGCGCCGATATTTTTTCTTGTGCATATTTCAACTGAAGCCGCGCCGAGGCGCGCGGCGGTCATGGCGCAATCGGCCGCCACCGCTCCGCCTCCGATAATGGCGATATTTTTTCCTTTTAGATTGTATTTTCCTTGATTGGCAAGATATGTAAGTCCCTCAACGGCTAAATCTTCATTCGGAATATTCAGTTTGATTTGATTTTTAAGGCCGGAAGTCAATATGACCGAATCGTATTTTCTCAGCAGTTCTTCGGGGTTTTTTATTTTTTTGCCGTATTTTATGGTTATGGCGCCGAGTTTTTTAATAAAATCAATTTCGGTTTTTATCACTTTTCTCGGCAATCGGCTTTCAGGGATAATAGCGCACATGCCGCCGCCTTTTTTTGTTTTTTCATAAATATCCGTTTTATAACCCAAACGAGCCAATACCGCCGCCGCTGTCAGTCCGGCGGGGCCGGCGCCTATAATGCCGACGCGTTTCCCGTTTAATTTCGGTTTTTTAAATTTTGGCGTTATATTAAGCTCTTTGGCTTTTTGAACTATGGTTGCTTGAACCATGGGAATATTTATGGAACTGTCAAAAAGTTTTTTTGAACAGGCTTTTACGCAGAACCAATCGGGACATATGGCTCCGCAAACGCCTCCGAGAGGATTAGAAGACATTATCAGATTAGCTGATTTTTCAATGTCGGATTTTCGCATCATTTTGGCGGCCATAATAAAATCGGCGGGGGAGCAATCGGCGGGACATGCCTTTTGACAGGGTTTTTCCTCGCAGTACAGGCATTTGTCCAGTTCATTTTTTAATTGAGCGTCGGATAAAAACATATTCGTTCTTTTCATTATGGAACTCCCAAGAAAAATTCAGTTCAACGGTTTATTTATTATAATATATCTGTAAATGCAAATTGAATTGCAAAAGGAGAAAACATGCGAAGATTAAGCGTTTTTTTAATATCCATTTTTTGTTTTGTGAGTTTTTTTCAGGTTCAAACGGTATTTTCCGCCGCAAAGAAAATAAAGTGGTCGGGGCCGCAAGCTCCTCCTCAAATATATCAGCTTTCCAAAGAAAAAGCCTCGGCTGACGAATGCTCAAAATGTATTGTGATTTATGGAGATACGAGAACAAATCATGAGCCTCATAAAAAGATTGTGAAACTTATTTCAGCCGGAAAACCCGAAACGGTATTTCATACGGGCGACATGGTGGATAACGGATCAAACAAGAAAGAATGGGATATATTTGAAGGAATAATATCAGGTCTTAGAAAAAACAGCGAATTTTTCCCCGTTCATGGAAATCATGAATGGCTTTCTCCGAATTATTTCAGGGTTTTTGACATTCAAAATTGGATTACATTTTATGCTCTTGATCGCCATAATATTCATTTCACGATTATGGATAGCGAGGTTCCGTTTTGGAAAGGGTCATGGCAGTATAAGTGGCTTGAGCGCGATTTAAAGAAAGCGTCTTTATCCGACAAAACAAAGTTTATGGCGGTTTTGCTTCATCAGCCACTATATAGCAGCGGGAAACACGGAGCGTATGATTCTCCGGTTGTATCCAGAGAGCTTGCTCCGCTTTTTGAAAAATACGGAGTGGATATTGTGTTTTCGGGGCATGATCATTCTTATGAACGCCTGTATAAAAACGGAATAGTTTATATTGTTACCGGCGGCGGAGGAGCGCCTTTGTATGATATGGCGAAAGAGAGTGAAAGCAGCCGGATTTATATTAAAAGTCATCATTATCTGACTCTTTCAGTTTTGAAAAATAAACTTTTTTTTGAAGTTTTTGATGATTCGGATAAACTTATTGATTCGTTTAAAGTAAAAGAGAAAAAAAAAGGTAATTAGGCAAAAACGAAAATATGTAAATATGTTGATAAGATGATACGGAACGACAAGAAAAAATAAGACAGATATCTAATAAAAAAGCTTGTGGTGACAGTAGGGAATAAATTAAAAAGTTTTCCTATTTACATATCAACTTATTGCCTTATTTCGTGTTTACGCCGTTTTCGTTATTCTGTTATTAGAGAGGCTTCGTGGAAAAATCAATTTTGATAAAGAATTCATTAAAACTTGTTTTGATGGATGATAAATTTACCGAAATGGAAAACGGCGATATTTATATTGAGGGGCCGGAAATAAAAAAAATCGGCAAGAATCTTGATATCAAGGCCGATTATGAAATAGACGCTTCAAATTGTTTGGTCTTGCCCGGCTTTATAAACACGCATCATCATCTTTATCAAACTTTAACCAGAAATCTTCCAAAAGCGCAGAATGCCAAGCTTTTTGACTGGCTTGTTTATCTTTATGATATTTGGCGAAAAATTGATTCCAATGGCATTTACACAAGCGCTCAAGTTGGACTTGGAGAATTATTGCTGACGGGCTGCACCACAAGCTCGGACCATCTATATCTTTTTCCCAAAAATAACAGCGAAAATTTTATTGACAGGGAAATAGAGGCCGCGAGTGAAATAGGCATAAGATTTCATGCCGCGCGCGGTTCAATGTCCAGAGGCGTTTCCGACGGGGGATTGCCTCCCGATGATGTGGTTCAAAAAGAAGATGTGATAATGAAAGATTGTGAAAGGCTTGTAGACAAATATCATAATAAAGACAAGTTCGCTATGACTCGCGTGCTTCTTGCGCCATGTTCGCCTTTTTCAGTAACGACGGAACTTTTAAAGATTACAGCTCTGATGGCTAAAAAATGGGATATTAAAATTCACACTCATTTGGCCGAGACCTGTGACGAAGATGATTTTTGCATTAAGCTTCATAAAATGAGGCCGTTGGATTATATGGAATCCGTTGGCTGGCTTGAAAACGGCAATGCGTGGTTCGCTCATTGCGTTTATATAAATGAAGAGGAAGCCGGCAGAATGGCTAAAACCGGAACCGGCGTGGCTCATTGCCCGAGTTCAAATTTAAGGCTTGGCAGCGGCATTGCTCCCATTAGAATGTTTTTGGATAAAAAAGTTCCCGTAGGCCTTGCCGTTGACGGTTCCGCTTCCAATGATTCGTCCGATATGCTGGCCGAACTTAGGCAAGCTATGCTGGTTCACAGAATTAAAAGCGGCGCGGCCTCCATGCCGGCGAGAGATGTTTTTCGTATGGCGACAAGAGGGGGAGCTGAGATTCTGGGCAGAAACGATATAGGTTCTCTTGAAGAGGGCAAAGCGGCGGATATAGCCGTTTTTGATTTAAGCGGCATAGAGTTCGCGGGCTCTGTGTCCGACCCTCTTGCTTCATTGCTATATTGCGGTATGAATCACAAAACCAAATATACGATAGTAAACGGAAAAATAGTCGTTAAAGAGGGCAGGCTGGTGAATATTGATGAGAAAAAACTCGCCGAAAAAGCCAATAAGATTGCAAGCAATCTGATAGGTTGATTATGACTGAAACCTGTTTAACTGCTATTGTTCTTTCTGCCGGGGATTCAAAAAGGATGGGACGGACAAAAGCCCTTCTCAAATATAAAGGCAAAACTTTTATTGAAAATATTTGCCATAGGCTCCGCGAAAATAAAATATCGGACAGAATTATTGTTTTGGGCGCCAATGAAAAAGAAATTCTTTCAAATTGGGCGCCTTTGGGCGAGAAAACGGCATTAAATAAAAATCCCGAAGCGGGACAAATATCTTCTCTCAGAGTCGGACTTAAAAATATAAACCCTGAAAGCAAAGCCGTTTTAATAGCGCTTGTTGATCAGCCGACCATAAAAACTCAAACCTATAAAAAAATTATTGATTTTTGGCGTTTGCATCAAGATTGCATAATTATTCCAAAGGTCAAAAGACCTGAAAATGTTTCCTATCCCCTAACCCCTAACCCCTATCCCCTATATAAGCGCGGTCATCCCATAATAATCCCAAAGATTTATTGGCATTTATGTTTTGACGGGCCCGATGATAAAGGTTTGCATTGGGTGACTCATCATCCTAAGGTTAAAGTATTGGATCTATTTGTTGACGACGATAATATACTTAAAGATTTTGACAGCCCTGAGGATTATGCGGCATTGACATAGGCGTGTGCGAACGACCAAAACATATCCAGATGTTACCGATGAGCCTGAAAATCTCAAGACGGCGATTACCGTGAATATTTAAAGATGCCTTTTCGCTTATAGTTTATATATATAAAATAAAGTAAAATGATTATATTATGAATGAATCCAGAAACTTAATAAAAATGCTTGGCGAGGCAATAGACGAAGGCAGGAGCATAGCTTTTTTAACGGTTATTGCCATTGATGGTTCCACTCCGAGATGCGAAGGCGCGAAAATGCTGGTTTATGAAAACGGCTCCATTGAGGGAACTATAGGCGGCGGAAATATTGAAGCTTTAGCCATAAAAAAAGCTGTTGAATGCGTTAAAAAAGGCGAAAGCGGAAAATTTGTTTTTGACTTGAATCCCAAAGGCAATACGGCGATGGCCTGTATGGGCAGAATGGAAGTTTTTATTGATGTTTATAAAACACCTTTCAAAATTTTAATACTTGGAGCCGGGCATGTCGGAGTTAAGATTGCCGAAGCGGCTTTTGTTTCCAGGTATCCTTATATGGTGGCCGACGATAGAAAGGAATTCGCGAATAAAGAAAGATTTCCTCATGCTTCAAATATAATCGTTCAAAAGCCGGATAAAGCCATAAAGCTTGCCGGAGTGGATAAAAACACATATATTGTCATTGTAACCCGCGGACATTCTTTAGACAAGGAATGCCTTATTGAAGCTATGAAAACAAAAGCGGTTTATATCGGCATGATAGGCAGTTTGGAAAAAGTGGAAAAAATTTTTAAAGCGGTGGAAAAGAAAAAATTTTATCCGTTTAAAGATAAAAGGATATATTCTCCGATAGGACTCAATTTGGGCGGAAAGGCGCCCGGAGAAATAGCTATTTCGGTTTTGAGTCAGATTATGTCGGTGCATTACTTGAGAGACGCCAGGCACATGGCGGTGAAAAAGGATAAGACATGGATTGGGGCGATCGGCAAATGAAAAAAGAGAAGTTGTCTTATGTGGGAAAATCGGTAAAAAGAAAGGACGCTTTACTTAAAGTTGAAGGGCAAAGCCGCTATGCCGATGATTATGTTTTTGAAGGCATGCTTTACGCGGCCGCCGTCAGAAGTCCAAAGCCCAGAATAAAAATACTCGGCATATCGGGCGCAAAAGCCGAAAAGATTCCGGGTTATGTAACTTTAGTCACATGTAAAGACATACAGGGTGTCAAACAATGGCCGATTGTTCTTGATGATTATCCTTTTTTGTGTGAAAAAGAATCCAAATTTGAAGGCGAAACGGTGGCTTTGGTTGTGGCCGAAACTTTAAGGGCCGCGCGCCAAGCGGCAAAGCTGGTCCGAATAAAATACAAAGAGCTTCCTTTTTTAACCGATCCTTTGAAATCACTTGAAAAAAAATCGCTTAAGATTTACGGCTCGGATAATGTGTTTTCCAGATTTATAATTAAGAAAGGCGATGCCAAGGCCGCGATGAAAAAAGCCGATATAACGGTTAAAGACGAGTTTTCAACGAATTATCAGGTTCATGGCTATCTTGAAACGCAATGCGCGATAGCCGTTCCCGAGCCGGGCAATCTTATGACTGTCCACAGCACCACGCAATGTCCGTTCTATGTTCATGACGCCGTGGCGGCTGTTTTGGGCATCGGCTATAACAAAGTGAAAATCATTCAGACCGTAACCGGCGGAGGTTTTGGCGGGAAAGAGGATGTTCCCGCTCTTGTGGCTTCTCACGCCGCCATTTGCGCGGTAAAAACAAATAGGCCCGTTAAATTGGTTTATGACAGAAAAGAAGATTTTATATCAATGTCCAAGAGGCATCCTTCGTGGTCAAGCGTTTCTTATGGCGCGAAGAAAAATGGAAAAATCACTTCTTGCATAATTAAATATGTTCTTGACGGAGGAGCTTATTCAACGCTTTCTCCCATTGTTCTTTGGCGGGGAGCCGTACACGCGGCGGGGCCGTATAAAATTGAAAATATTCTTATTGAAGCTTACGCGGTTGCCACAAATAAAGTTCCGAGCGGAGCTTTCAGAGGGTTTGGCCAGCCGCAGATTGTGTTCGCTCAGGAATCCTTGATAGATGATTTAAGCGCGAAATTAAATATTGATCCCATGGATTTAAGATTAAAAAATGTCTTGGTTCCGGGCGCGAAAACTTCCACCGGTCAAAAGATAGAAGCCTCCTGCGGTTTGAAAGAAACGCTTTTGGCTGTCAGAAAAAAATCCGATTGGAATAAAAAAATTAAGAATAAAAAATCTTTAGGGGAAAAAGTCAGAGGCATGGGCGTTTCAGCCGTTTATTATGGCGTCGGACTTGGAGCCAAGGGGAAATTTTTGGACAGGGCGGGCGCTTATGTGAATGTTTTTAGAGACGCTTCCGTTAATGTAAATGTCGGCAATACGGAAATGGGGCAGGGGGCTTTAACCGTTTTAAGCCAGATAGCGGCGGAAACTTTAAACGCGCCTTATAAAAATATACGGGTGCAGGAAGTTGATACTTCAAAAGTGTCCGATTCTGGTCCGACGGTGGCAAGCCGCACGACGCTTATGAGCGGCAATGCCATAATTGAGGCGTCCGCGCCGCTTAGAAACAGAATTTTTTCCATGGCCAAAAGTATGCTTTTGAAAAAGGGTTCCAAATCATCCGGCGCGATGACGGCTTTCCAAGGCATGTTTTCAATGGGAGGAAAAAAGGTTTCTTTTAATGAAGTTGTGGCCGAATGTTGGGCAAAGAGATTAAAAATGGGCGAGCAGGGCTGGCACATAGCTCCCCATACCACATTTGATGATAAAAACGGACAAGGCAATGTTTATTCGGTTTATTCTTATAACGCGAATATCGCCGAAGTTGAAGTGGATAAAGAAACGGGCGTAATCAAGCCTATAAAAATGACTTGCGCTTATGATGTCGGGAAAATCGTGAATCCCGCTCTTGCCGAAGGCCAGGCGGAAGGAGGCATACTTCAGGGCATGAGCTGGGCGCTTTACGAAAATCTTGTTTATAAAAACGGAAAGATGCTTAATCCCAATTTTACGGATTATGTTCTTGCCAATACCAATGATAAGCCAGAATACGATATAATATTCGTGGAAAAATTTTATGACAGAGGCCCGTATAAAGCCAAGGGAATGGGAGAGGTTCCTTTAATCGGCATGGCCGGAGCTATAGGAAACGCGGTTAAAAACGCCTGCGGGATAAGAATAAAAAAAGTTCCGCTTCTTCCAGAAGATGTGTGGTCGCGTTTAAAAAATAAAAATAAAGAAAAAGTCAAATAGAGGGATAATTATGAGAAACAAACATGTATTGAAAATCGCGGTATTGGCATTGATGAGTTTAAATCTTACCGCTTTTGCCGGAGAAGATAAATACAGCCAGCTTGCCGCGGAAATAAGCAATGCTGCCGGAGAAGGTCTCCGTGATAAGAAAATAGCGATTATACCGTTTTCATACGCCGACGGAAGAGAGGGGGCCAGTGATGGCGCCATTATAAGCGAAAGGCTTACAATGAAAATGATAAATCTTCAAAAATTTGAAATTATAGAGAGAAGCGTTTTGGATAAAGTTATGAATGAACTTAAGCTTCAATCTTCGGGGATAATGGACGCGGGCAGCACTAAAGAACTGGGAAAGGTATTGGGTGTTGACGCCATAATAACGGGAACGCTTGTTGAAAGAAAAGGCGGCAAAATTGAGGTTAACGCGAGGCTCATAAAAACCGAAACGGCCAGGGCCATAGGCGCGGCGCAAATCATAATTGAAAAAGATTGGCTGGGCGGCGATGCCGCTATTGTCCAACCGGTTCAGCAAGCTGTTTATAAACCTAAACCTAAGACGGCTGCCGGAACTTCCGTTAGAGGAAAAAATGAATACGGTTTTTTTGACATTATTGCGGGCTTCGGCAGCAGTACTGTGGATATTACTTATGCTGATTCCACGTATGGCATACGTTTCGATAGAATAGGTTATCCGGGGGCTACTCCTGTCGGACCGTATAACGAGATTAAACTTATTGGTATGGAGTCTTCGGGAGTGGGACCTATTGGATGTAGAATTGGTGGTTTTGGCAAAGGATCCATAGGCGGAGCTTTGGAATTTTCGCTAAATAGAACTGTTGTTGGGCCGCAAACCGGAATATCTGCGACTGTAGACGGTGCCGCATGGACTATGTGGCATTCTTATGATTATTTGTATATGACTTCATTCGGTATGAGTGGTGATATATACATAAGACATGCTGGTGAAAAGGTTAATCCATATTTTGGCATGGGTTTGGGTTTATCTCTCAACAAAATTGAAATGCCTAAAGTTAAGTATTACAAGGGAGATGGGGTATGGATAACGGGTGTTGATGAGATGGGGATTGGTCTTATGTTCAGACTTCCCGTAGGTATTAGGGTCAGAACTGCGAATAATAATCAATTTTTTGCCGAATTGAGATATGAAATGAATAGTGTGGGTTTTAACCGTAACAGAAAATATGAATCGTCCAGGATTGTGACGCAAGGAGTCAGATTCGTATTCGGTATGGGGTTTAATCTTTAATGAAAATGGAAAAAAATAATATGAATAAAAAAAAATCACCGGTGTTTTTTTCGCTTAAATGCGTGATTAATGGCGAGAAAATTGAAAGAGATATAGACTCCTCTGTTACTTTGCTTGAGTTTTTAAGAAATGACTTAAATCTTAAAGGCGTTAAAGAGGGGTGCGGAGAGGGAGAATGCGGCGCGTGCATGATTATTGTAAACGGCATGGCCGTTAATTCCTGCATTATGATGGCTATTCAAATACATGGCAAAAATCTAATTACCATAGAAGGCCTGAAAGATAAAGATAAACTTAACCGCATAAAAAAAAGCTTTATTGATGAGGGAGCCGTGCAATGCGGTTTCTGCACGCCGGGTATGATTATCTCCGCCCAGGCTCTTTTAAAGAAGAAGCCGAAAGCGAATATAAATGACATCAAAGAGGCGCTTTCAGGCAATATCTGCCGGTGCACCGGGTATGAGAAGATTATTGGCGCCGTAAAAAAATGCGCTGAAGGCTGAAGGCGCGGGAATTTAGCGAGTTTTGCGATATAGAGGTCATGCTTAATGCTTCCTGAATTAATTGTCAAACCTTTAAGTCTGAAAGAATTAAATAAAACGCTGCCTTCTTTAACAAGAGATAGAAAATATCT